>JAYVXL010000888.1:0-3158 GCA_043785185.1 Myxococcales bacterium | reverse complement strand
GGCGCGGCGGCGGCTCCGGCTCTCGAGCTCGACCATGGGGAACCCGCAAGATCGTCCCGCCGACGCGGCACGCTACGCCGTCGGCACCCCTCGAGGCGCCGTAGAGGCCCAGATCCGCACGGGAATCCGCGCACGGGCGGTCGTTAGAACTTTGGGGGACGTGGCCCGTCTATATCCCCAAGAAAATGCGGTACCCCGTGTCAGCGCGAGCATGCGTCCTCGTTTGTATCGAACGAGGCCCTCATGACGCAGCGGTTCGACATCTCCGACGAAGCCCTGATGGTCCGCTACCAGCGGGGGGACAAGGGCGCGTTCACGGCGCTCGTCCGACGGCACCAGACCGCACTCTACAACTTCGCCTTCCGCCAGCTGCGGGTTCAATCGGCGGCGGAGGACGTCGTGCAGGAGGCGTTCGTGCGCGTCGTCCTCAACGCGGCCGACTTCAAGCACGAGGCGCGCTTTACCACCTGGGTCTACACGATCACGCGCAACCTCTGCATCGATCAGCTCCGCAAGCGCGCGCTGCGGCGCCACGCCTCGCTCGACGACTCTCGCTCCGGCGACGGCGAGGAGGGGGGGCCGACCCTTGGTGAGCAGACGGCCGACAGCAGAGCCAGCGTCGAGCGCGACGCGACCGGCAGCGAGCTCAAGGAGCGCATCGTCCGAGCGCTCGACACGCTGCCCGACGAGCAGCGGGAGGTGTTCCTCCTCCGCGAGGTCGGCGGGCTTCCGTTCAAGGAGATCGCCGAGGTGACCGGCATCCCGGAGAACACCGTGAAGAGCCGCATGCGCTACGCGCTAGAGCGGCTGCAGGAGGCGCTGGCGGAGTACGAGGAGTACTCGCGGGCGCTCCGGTAAGGATGACCCCGAGAGGGTGGCGGCGTGAAGATGCGGCGTAGCGGTGGCAGCGTTCGAGGGAAGGGTTAGGTTTTCAAAGTAGTCATGGACTGCGAGAAGTTCGAAACCGCGATGATCGACGAGCTCTACGACGAGCTCGACGAGCTCACGAGCGCCGCGGCGAAGCGGCACGTCGGGGGCTGCGCGCGGTGCGCGGCGATGTACAGCGGCCTCCGGGCGACGCGGCGCGTCCTGTCGAGCGCGGGCGGCTTCCCGCTCGTGGAGATGCCCGGCACGCTCGAGGCGCGGATCCTCGCGGCGACGCGCGAGGCGCAAAAGGTCGTGCCTCTTCGCCGCCGCATGGCGAGCGTCATCTCGGCGGCCGGCAGCTGGGCGATGCGCCCGCAGACGCAGATGGCCGCCGTGTTCCTCCTCATGATTGGCTCGAGCGTCGTGTTCCTCAAGGGCGGGCGCAAGGCGAGCCCGTCCGCCGCATCGGCGCCGATGACCGTCACCGAGCAGGGCGCGCCGGCCGCGAGCTTCGCGGCGGCGGGCCAAGGTGGCCGCGAGGAGTCGCTCGACACGCCCGCGGCCAACGCCGCGCACGGCGCGAAGAAGGCGGCCGAGCCCGCGCCCGCCGCGGTTGCGATGGCGACGGCGACAGCGGCCGCCCTCCCCGAGGCAGAGAGCCAGGGCCTCATGGATGGCCTCACGAAGGGCGAGGGCCGCGCCGACAAGGCCGGCGCGCTCGGCAACCTCGGGCTGGACGACGAGTCGAAGAGCAAGGATCAAAGGCGCGCAGCCACGTCGCGCGGCGGCCTCGACCCGAGCAACGCGGGCGCGATCGGCGGCGCAGGCGCGTACGGCGGCTACTCCTACGGCGCCGGTCCCGGCGGCGGCGCTCGCCCGAGCACCGCTCCTCCTCCTCCGCCTCCTCTGGCGCGCACGGCGCCCGCGCGCCCCTCCGTGATCGTCGACCGCGACGATCCGTACGGAAATAACGCGCCCGCGAAGACCGCCGCGGGACCGGCCGCGACCGCCGCGCCGGCGCCCCCTGCGCTTTCGCCGCCGGCCGACCTCGCGCAAGACGCGAGCAGGGACGCCAAGAAGAAGGATGACCCGGCCGCCGCTGCGGCGTTCGAGGCGGCGCGCGCCGCGTACGTGGCGCGCAACTTCGACGGCGCGACGCGACAGTTCGACGCGCTCGCCCTCGGCGGCGACGGCACCTCCGCGCTCTGGGCCGCGCGCAGCGTTCGCGACGGCAGCGGCTGCGGCGCGGCGACCTCGCGGTACGACGTGGTCGCCGGTCGCCAAGCCGGCAGCGGCAACGGCAATGACGCACTCCTCGAGGGCGGGCAGTGCTACCGGCAACTCGGGCAGTTCGAAGCCGCACGCGCGCGGCTGGTTCGCTTGCTCACCGTGTCGAGCCACGCGGCGCGTGCGCAGCGCGAGCTCGACGCGATGAGCCCGCGGACGTCGCCCAAGCCGCAGCCGCGCAAGGCGCCGGAGCCGAGCCAGCAGCAGGCGCCTCCGCAGGCCGCACCGCAAGCTGCCCCAGCGCCGCCGCGCGACAGCGCGTTCTGAAGGGGCGCGCGGGATATGTCACACTGACGGGGTGGACCGGAACGTGGAAGCCCTCGTGAGCGGATGGGCGGCGCGCGACCACGCGCGCGCGCTCGTGCCCGAGGACCACGCCGCGATCGACGCGACGCACGCGGCGCGCGCGCTCGTCGTCGCGCGGCTGCTCGGCGACGCGCATCCGGACCTCTTCCACGCGTGCCTCGTCCTCGGGCGCCTCCTCGCCGAGCACGGCGGCACGCCGACGCTCGCGGCCGCCACGCTCGACGGCGCGCTCGAGGAGACGGGCGCCACCGGCGCGTGGCTCGTCTCCGCGCGCGCCGCCCTCGCCGAGGGGTACGCGGCGGCGAGGAGCGATCGCGCACGCGCGGCGGCGCTCCGGGCGTGGGAGTTTCCGCGCTGCGTCGTCCGCGTCGACGGTGACACGATGGCCTTTGCCGCCGGCGCGCCCAGCGAGGACGACGAGGCCTTGCGAGACTGGGCCGCCCAGGTGGCCGCGCGCGCGGTGCGCGCAAAGGTGCGCCGCGCGCACGTGGACGGCGCCGAGAAGCCACGCCTCGCGCTCGTCGAGGCTCTCGAAGTCGCCGGTGTCGCGGTGCTCCCCGAGGCCGAGCCCGGCGGCGCGCCGCGCTTTCGCCTCCCGTGGCTGCGCCGCACCGGCAAATGAACCGGGACGGCGTGGTATAAGCAGCGCGCATGCGCGCTTCGCGACCTTGGGCCGTCCTCTTCGTGCTCGTGGCCGG
>JAYVXL010000887.1:0-3159 GCA_043785185.1 Myxococcales bacterium | reverse complement strand
TCAGCGAGGCCCGCCGCGCGAAGGGCGATCTCGACGGCGCGCTCGACGCGGTGCACGAAGGCATGGCGCACGCGCCGGACGATCCGATCCTGCTCACGGAGCGCGGCGCCGTCCTGCTCGAGCGCGGCGACATGGCCGCGGCGCTCGCCGACTGGCAGCGCGCGCTCGCCAAGGCGCCGCTGTTTCCGTCGGCGTTCCTCAGTCTCGCGGGCGTCGCGCAGAAGGCCGGCGACGCGCGCGTCTGCGAAGAGCTCGTCGATCAGGTGCTGCTCGACGGCGGCGCGCACCCCGAGGTCGTGCGCAGGGCGATCCACCTCTCGATGGCCTTCGAGCCCGACGGACTCTCGCGCGCGGCGCGCCTCGCGCGGCTCTCCGCGTCGCTGCTCGAACGTGCGCCTTCCGACGCGTGGGCCGCGTTCGTCCTGGCGCGCGCGAAGTCGGAGCTCGGTGAGAAGCCCGAGGCCGCCCGGCTCCTCGGCGTCGTCGAGGCGGCGGCGCCCGGCTCCACGCTCGCGGCGGAGGCGCAGCGCGGGCGCTTCGCCCTCGAGCACCCCGACGGCGCGCTCGAGCTCGAGTCGCTGCTCCGCGTCGCATACACCGCCGACGCCGTGGATCTGGACGGGCTCGCCGCGCGCGGGCGGCGCCTCGCCGCGCAGCACGCGGTGTGGGCGACGCAGTTTGCCGTAGGGCTCGTGGAGCGGCGGCGCGCGCGATGGCCGGCCGCGCGCGCGGCGTTCGAAGAGGCCGTTCGCCTGGCGCCGGGCTGCACGCCCGCGCACCTCGAGCTCGTCGCCGTGGCGCTCGCGAGCGGCGACGCGGCGCTCGCCCTTTCGCACGCCGAGAGGGCGACCGCGCTCGAAGGCGAGACCGCGCGGACGTTGGCCGTGTCCGCGACCGCGCTGCTCGCGGCCGGGCGCCGCGACGATGCGCTCGGCGCCGTGACCCGAGCGCTCGCGCTCGATCCGAAGGACGACGGCGCGCGGCTCCTCCGCGAGCGTATCGTCGCCGGCGACGCGCAGCCCGAGGGGCCGCTCGCACGCATCCGCGACACGATTACCCGCTGGCTGAAGTGACCGCGTCGCGCCGAGGCAAGCTCACGCCGCCCCGCGCGCCCCGAAGATCGCCGTGCCGACGCGCACCATCGTCGCGCCGGACGCGATCGCGATCTCGAGATCGCCCGTCATGCCCATCGACAGCTCCGGAAGGACCGCCGCGCCGCCGTGCAGGTTGCGGAGGGTCACGAGCGTCTCGAACACCCGCCGCGCGGCGTCCGGGTCGCCCTCGGGCGGGACCGTCATCAGCCCGCGCAGCGTGAGCTCCGGCTCGGCGCGCACGGCGGCGAGGACGTCGCCTAGCTCCGACGGGGCGGCGCCGTGCTTCTGCGGCTCTCGGCCGACGTTCACCTCGACCAAGACCGGGACCGTCCGCACCGCGGCGCGCGCGCGCTTGCCGAGCTCGCGCGCGAGGACGGCGCTGTCGACGGCGTGGACGACGTGCGCCACGCGCGCCACCAGCTTCGCCTTGTTCGTCTGCAAGTGCCCGATGAAGTGCCACTCGATGTCCGACAGGTCGGCCAGCTCGCGCGCCTTCTGCTCGAGCTCCTGCGCGTAGCTCTCGCCGAACGCCCGCTGGCCCGCGGCGTAGGCCTCGCGGAGCGCCGCCGCCGGCTTGGTCTTCGAGACGGCGACGAGCTTGACGTCGGACGGCGCGCGGCCCGCGGCCTCCGCCGCGCGCGCGATGCGCGCCCGCACAGCCGCGAGCGCGGCGGGGATCACGCGGCGCTCCACCGGCGGCGCGGCCGCGCGTGCCAGACCATGACGTCGCTCGTACGGTCGAGCGGCCCGCCGTGAAAATCGCCCAGCACCTTGTCGACCTCGAAGCCGTTGTAGTGCAGCAGCGCCTCCCACTCGCGGGGAAAGAACTGCCGGTGCGCGAGCGGCGTCGTCCACGCGCGCTCCGGGTGACCGACCGGCTCGAACTCCATCGACACGAACAGCACCTGCCGAACGCGGTCGTAATCGAAGTGCTCTTGGTAGCTGACGACCTCGCCCGTCGACGCGTGGCGGAAGCGCGGCGCCTTGTACGCGCGCGTCGGTTCCCGCAAGAGGTCCTGCATCATGGGCACGGAGAGATCGACGACCAGCTCACCGTCCGGCGTCAGGTGCTCGCGCACGCGCGCGAGGAACGCCTCGACGTCCTCGCGCTCGTAGAGGTGCAGCGCGGCGTTGAACGGGCAGAAGACCAGCGGGAAGCGCCTTTTCAGCCGGAGCCGGCGCATGTCCCCCTCGCGCAGGGCGCAGCGACGGCGCACGTCCAAAGGCTCGTCCGCGAGCCGCGCGCGCAGGTCGTCGAGCATGGGCCGCGACAAGTCGACCCCGGTGATGGCCACGCCGTGCCGCGCGATCGGCAGCGCGACGCGACCGTTGCCGACGCCATATTCGAGCACGGGCCCGCCGTGCTTCGCGGCGTGCGTCACGTAGTACTGCACGTCGTCGATGCGACGCTTGTACGTCGCCGTGTAGTAGGTCGGGTCTTCGTAGTGGGCGCGCGAGCCCGCCTCGAGCTCGCGATCGGCCCCTCGCCGCACGCGCGGCACGTGCGCCGCGCGACGCGGGCTCTGGGCCCGCCCCGACGTCACATCAAGCCGGCTTTGATCTGCCCGTCGATCCACTCCTGAACGACCTCGTTGCTCGTGCGGTCGAAATGGACCTTGCCGGCCGCGATCTCGCGCAGCGCGGTGACGGCCGCCTTGTTCTTCGAGTGGACGAGCGGGTGCGCGCCCTTCATCAGCTGCCGGCAGCGGTGGGCAGCAAGGATGACGAGGGCGAAGCGGTTCTCCTCACGCTCCAGGCAATCTTCGACGGTGACGCGGGCCATACGGGGTGCTCCTTCAGGGACGCGGCACATTAGTCGGGCGGAGCGATTGGGGCAAGCGCGGCGCGCGACTCCGAATACGCGGCTATATTCGGCGCGTTGCGCGCCCGGCGGGCGCGGGCGGGGCTGCCTCCCTCGCCGCCGGGGCGCCCGCAGCGCCCTCCTCGAGCAGCGCCGCGAGCGCGCGGAGCGCGTCGCTCGTCGTGAAGATCCCCGCCACCTTTGGGCCGTCCATGACGACGGCGCACCCGTATTTGTGCGCGGCCATGTGCGCCACGACCTCGC
>JAYVXL010000886.1:0-3163 GCA_043785185.1 Myxococcales bacterium | reverse complement strand
AGGAGCTCGGCGCACTCGACGCGTGGCGCGAGCTCACGCCGCTCGGCCGCGATCTGGCGCGCCTGCCCGTCGACCCGCGGATCGGTCGCATGATCCTGGCGGGCGCCGAGCTGTCGTGCCTCCGTGACGTCCTCATCATCGCGGCGGCGCTGACGATCCAGGACCCGCGCGAGCGGCCGCGCGAGGCGCTGCAGAAGGCCGACGCCCTGCACCGGCGCTTCAGGGACGAGCGCTCGGACTTCGTCGCGCTCCTGCGGATGTGGGCGTTCGTGGACGAAGCGGCGCGCCGCGGGACGGGGCAGCTCCGGCGCGTCTGTCGCGAGAACTTCCTGTCGTTCATCCGCGTGCGCGAGTGGCGCGAGATCCACCGTCAGCTCGAGGACACGGCGCGCGAGCTCGGCGTGAAGACGGACAAGCGCGAGCCGCCCGGCAAGCGCGACGAGGGCGAGGGCGCGCATGATCCGCTGCACCGCGCGCTCCTCATGGGGCTCTTGTCGCGGGTCGGCGTGTGGAACGCCGAGCAGCGCGCCTACGTGGGCGCGCGGCAGACGCGCTTCGTCATTCACCCGTCATCCGCCCTCGCGCGCAAGCCGCCCGCGTGGATCATGGCGTTCGAGCTCGTCGAGACGACGCAGCTCTTCGCGCGGATGGTCGCGAAGCTCGACCCCGACTGGCTCGAGGACGCCGCGCCGCACTTGCTCAAGAAGAGCTACTCCGACCCGCACTGGTCGGAGAAGAACGCGCGCGCGCAGATCCGCGAGCACTCGACGCTCTTCGGGCTCACGGTCGCCAAGGATCGAAGCGTCGCGTACGCGCGCGTCGCGCCGGAGGCGGCGCGGAGAATGTTCCTCGAGCACGCGCTCGTGCGCGCGGAGTACACGTCGCGCGGCGCGTTCCTCGCGCACAACCGCGCGCTGCTCGACGAGGTCGCGCGCCTGCGCGACAAGGCGCGGCGCAGCGACATGCTCGCCGACGACGAGGCGATCCTCGCCTTCTTCGACCGCCGCGTGCCCGCCAGCGTCGTCGACGGACGCAGCTTCGAGGTGTGGCGCGAGCCGGCGGAGAGGGCGGACCCCTCCGCGCTGAAGCTCACGATCGAGGACGTGCTCGTCGGCGACGCCGGACTGCACCCGCTCGACTACCCCGACGCGGTGATGCTCCACGGCGCGGAGCTCGCGCTCCGCTACCTCTTCGACCCGTCCGCCGATGACGACGGCGTGACGATCACGATCCCGCTCGTCCTCCTGCCACAGCTCGAGCCGAGCGCGCTCGACTGGACGATCCCCGGGTGGCACGAGGAGAAGCTCCTCGCGCTCCTCGGCACCTTGCCGCGCGCCCACCGCAAAGACCTCGGCGATCTGCGCGAGCTCGCCAAAGCGCTCGCGCGCGCGCTCGAGCCGTTCTCCGGCCCGATGAAGCCGCAGATGGTGCGCGCGATCGCCGAGCTCACCGGCGCCGAGGTGCCGATGGAGGCGCTCCGGACCGATCAGGTCCCGCCGCACTTGCGCCTCACGTGCCGCGTGATGGGCGAGGGCGGCAAGGTGCTCGCGCAGGGCCGTGACGTGGACGCGATCCTCGAGGCGTACGGCGCCAAGGCGCGCGCGATCTGGAAGGAGACCGCGCGCCCCGCGTACGAGCAGGCGGGGCTCACCACGTTTCCCGCGGAGCCGCTCGCGCCGTTCGTCACGCGGCGCGTGGCCGGCCACGACGTGCGCAGCTACCCGGCGCTGGTCGACCGCGGCGCGGCGGTCGACCTCGTGCTGATGGAGTCGGCGACCGCGGCCGAGGAGGCGACGCGCGGCGGCGTCCGTCGCCTCGTCATGCTCGCGGCGCGGCGCGCGCTGTCGGCGGTGACGCCGCGCCTCCCCGGCGCGTTCGCGCGCCCGAGCGGCGCGTTGCCTTCGCGGGCGGAGACGGACGCGTTCCGCGAGACGCTCCTCCGCCGCGTCACGGACCTCGCGTTCGAGCTCGGCGTCGAAACGCCGGTGCCGCGGAGCCGCGCGGAGCTGGACGCGCGCGCCCTCGCCGGCGCGCCGCGGATCGACGGCGCGTTCCGGCTCGTCACCGCCGGGGTGCACGCCGCCGCGCAGGAGCTCGACAAAACCCTGGCCGCGCTGCGGGCGGCGGGGAAGCACCCGAGCGGCCACACGGCGTCCGTCGACGTCCTCGCGCAGCTGGGGCACCTCTTCCCGCTGGACGTGATGGAGTGGCTGCCGCTCGCGCGCCTCGAACAGTACCCGCGGTACCTCAGAGCCGCGCAGGCGCGCCTCGGCCGCGCGGTCACCGATCCGCGCAAGGACATGGACAAGGCGGCCCCGCTCACGCCGCTCTGGAGCGCGTTCCTCGCGCGGCGGGCTTCGCTGCGCGACGCGGCGGCGGCGATGGATCTGCGGTGGGCTTTCGAGGAGCTGCGCGTGGCCATCTTCGCTCCCGAGCTCAAGCCCGCGGCGGGGGTCTCCGCGGCCAAGGTCGCCGCGGCGCTGGCCGCGCTGCGCTGACAGCTCTCCCGTGGTAAAGCCCTTGTCATGGACGTGACGATCGGCGGGCGCATCCTGTTCATCACCGAGGACGCGAAGCTCCTCGAGGCCCAGCTCTCCGGCGAGAATCTGCCCATCGCGCCGTACGCGGACGGCGCGGGCCTCGTCTCGAACATCTCGACCGACGAGCTCACCCCGGGCTGGGTTTGCTACTACTACGACGAGACGCTCGCGCGGTACTGCCTCGTCGGCCTGCGCGGCGGCGTCGTGAAGAAGGACGCGATCAAGGACGGCGGCTTCGGGGTCATCGTCAGCGGCATCAGCAAGGGCTGCGGAAGCTCGCGCGAGACGGCGCCGTACAGCGAGCTGAAGAGCGGCGTCCGGCTCGTCATCGCCAAGAGCATCGAGAAGATCTACCGCCAGAACGCGCAGAACATCGGGCTCTTCACGAGCACCGATTTCGGGCTCATCCCGCGCATCGCGCGCGGCGAGGCGATTCCGATGAGCGAGTTCACGCGCGGGCTCGATCCGATCAGCGCGTCGATCGTCGAGCACGGCGGCCTCTTCGCGTACAACCGCGCGCGCCTCGCCGGCAAAGTGAGCCCGCCCGAGATCACGACGCCCGCGCGGCCGATGACGCTCTGCGAGAAGATCCTCGCGCGCCACGTCATCACCGACGCCAAGAC
>JAYVXL010000885.1:0-3172 GCA_043785185.1 Myxococcales bacterium | reverse complement strand
TGCCGCCGACGCCGACGAGCATCTGGAGGATCGCGTCGGTCGTGGGCGCCGCGCCGTCGACGGGTTGGAACGAGCCCCCGACCTTTACGCACGGCAGGCGATCGCTCGCCAAGGCAAACTCGAGCACCTCCGGGCGCGCGAGGTTGCGAAGCAGCTCTTCGATCGTCTTCAAGCGATCACGATGTTACATCACCCGAAGGCGACGTGTCCTTTTCGCGGCGAGCAGGGCCGAGGAAAGATGCCGAGTGTGGGCCTTCTTCCGCGCGCGCGTCGCCTATGCCTTGACCGAAAAGCCGCTCAGGGCGCCGGGTGGGCGCCGCCGCCGGGCTTGCGCGCCGTCCCGGTGACGCGCTCGGCTTCGCCCCGCGCGTAGGCGCTGAAGAGGCGCCCCCACGCCGTCTCCTGTTGCCAGGTCTCGAAGGTCTTTTTGTCCTTCATCGGCCAGCGGTAATAGTCGTGGTAGGCCTCGCTGCCGAAGATGAAGACGTTGACGAGCGGCGTGTGGAAAAAGAGCTTCTGGAACTTCTTCATCGGCCCGAACCACATGAAGTCGCCGACCTTGCTCGCGCCGTTGTCGCCGACCTCGAAGCCCCAGCTCTCCTTGGAGATGTCGTCGCCGACGATCTCGATGTCCCGCGGGTCGCCCACGCCGAGCTTGTCGTCGTGCGCGACCTTGATGAACTCGAGGCTCATCGGGTCGAAGCCCATCATCTTCGCGGCGACCGCGTCGATGGCGACCTGATCGCTGCTCGCCAGCATGTAGTCCTTGATGACCGGGATCATCGTCCGCGGTCCCGGGCCGTTGCCCGCCGTCGTGCCGTCCATGATCGCGAAGAGGCCCGAGTGGATCTCCTTCTGGATCGCGAGCAGATCGACGAGCGTGCGGTGGATCCACGAGTGCGTGTAGTGGCGCTTGGTCGCCAAGAGGCCGCCGAACGCGTTCTTCATCGCGCCGGTCGTGGTCGTGTAGATGTGACACTTCACCGTCGGCAGGTGGACGATGTTCTTCCCGAAGAAGTAGTCGGGGATGAAGATGCCCTCGGGGAAGATTTTGTGGAGCACGTGCATCCGCGCCTTCGGGCGGTACTCGACCCACTTCATGTCCTCGGGCTTGAAGTTGTAGAGGACGGGGATGTCGTACTTCTTGAAGAGCGGGAGGTAGTGGTTCAGGTCCTCGCCCTTGAAGGCGTTGGTCACGACCGTCTTGTTCTGCACGCACGAGACGTCGTCGTAGCCCGAGTTTTTCAGGGCTTGGATCGTGCCCTCCATCTGCCACGGCGTCGAGTTGGCGCCCGGGAACGGGTAGTGCCAGGAGATGTTGTCCTTCAGGATCGTCGTCTTGCCCTTCTCGAGGGCCTCGCTCATGCCGGCCATCTCGCAGAGGCGCTCGATGTCCTTGAGGATCGTCTCCGGCTTGCACTTGAGAACGGCGACCTTGGATTTCATGATTTTCCTGGATGCTCCGCGTGGCGGGAAGAACTGTGACTACGCTTAGTCTGGCGCGGCGATTCCGCCGGCGCACTCACCGACGAACGAAAGGGCCGCGGCCGGCGTAGACCGCGCCATCGCCGAGCTCGAACGCGATGCGCATGAGCTGGTTGTACTTGGCGACGCGGTCGGAGCGCGAGAGGCTGCCCGTCTTGATTTGGCCGGCGTTCGTCGCGACGGCGAGGTCCGCGATGAACGTGTCTTCGGTCTCACCTGAGCGGTGGCTGATGATCGAGCGGTAACCCGCCTCGGTCGCCATGCGGATCGTGTCGAGCGTCTCGGTGAGCGAGCCGATCTGGTTCACCTTCACCAGGATCGCGTTGGCCGTGCCCGACTCGATGCCGCGCTTCAGGCGCTCGACGTTCGTGACGAACAGATCGTCGCCGACGATCTGGACCTTCTTGCCGATCTTGTCCGTGAGGGCCTTCCAGGTGTCCCAGTCGTCCTCGGAGCAGCCGTCCTCGATCGAGACGATCGGGTAGGTCGCCGCGAGCTTCTCGTAGGTGGCGACGAGCTCGGCGCCCGTGATCGGCTTCTTGTCGAACGTGTATTTGCCGGTCTTCTTGTCGAAGAACTCGCTGGCCGCGCAGTCGAGCGCGAGGCCGACGTCCTTGCCCGGCGCGTAGCCGGCCGCCTCGATGGCGCGGACGACGAACTGGATCGCCTCCTCGTTGGTCGCGATCTTCGGCGCGAAGCCGCCCTCGTCGCCGACGGCGGTGGTGAGTCCCTTGTCCTTGAGGCCCTTCTTGAGCGCCGCGAAGATCTCGGCGCCGCAGCGCACGGCCTCGGCGATCGAGTCGGCGCCCACCGGCACGATCATGAACTCTTGGATCTCGAGGCCGTTGTCGGCGTGCGCGCCGCCGTTCAGGATGTTCATGAGCGGCGTCGGAAGGACGCGCGCGTTCGCGCCGCCGAGGTAGCGCCAGAGCGGCAGGCCCACGGCGTCGGCGGCGGCCTTGGCGACGGCCATCGAGACGCCGAGGATGGCGTTCGCGCCGAGCTTGGATTTGTTGGGCGTGCCGTCGGCGTCGCGGAGAACTTTGTCGACCTCGGCTTGGTCGAGCGCGTCGAGCCCGAGGATCGACGGTCCGAGCGTCTGGTTCACGTTCTGGACGGCCTTGAGGACGCCCTTGCCGCCGAAGCGCTTCTTGTCGCCGTCGCGCAGCTCGATGGCCTCGTGCTCACCGGTGGACGCGCCGCTCGGGACGGCCGCGCGGCCCCGGCCGCTCTGGGTTTGGACCTCGACCTCGACAGTCGGATTTCCGCGGGAATCGAGGATTTCGCGGGCCAGGACGGCGGTGATTTCGCTCATGGTGCGCCCGAGTTAGCACGGAGATGGGGACGCGTCGATGCGCTCCCAGAACTCCCGGAGCTGGTCGATGTCGCGAATCTGTCGCGCGGGCGGGAGACTGCCGAGGAGCATGCGGCCGTAGCCGCGCGTGAGGACGCGCGGGTCCAAGATCGCGACGATCCCGGCGTCGGTCTGCGTGCGAATGAGGCGGCCGAAGCCCTGCTTCAGCGTGATGGCGGCGCTCGGGACCGAGTACTGCGCGAACGCGTTGCCGCCGGCGCGCTCGATCTGCTGCGACCGCGCCGCGACGACCGGGTCCGTCGGCACCGCGAACGGGATCTTGTCGAGGACGACGAGGCGGAGCGCGCGGCCGGGCACGTCGACGCCCTCCCA
>JAYVXL010000884.1:0-3177 GCA_043785185.1 Myxococcales bacterium | reverse complement strand
TCGGCCTCGA
This sequence comes from Myxococcales bacterium, assembly GCA_043785185.1. Taxonomy (GTDB): domain Bacteria; phylum Myxococcota_A; class Polyangia; order Polyangiales; family Polyangiaceae; genus JANYHK01. Next base: position 3,167 of record JAYVXL010000884.1, on the reverse strand, counting down.
CGTCGACACGGTGAAGCGGCAAGTCCAGCGCCTGCGCGATCAGCAGTACCTGCGCATCGTCGGCGAACGCGTCGAGATCCCCGACCTCGACGCCCTGCGGCGGCTCTACATGCTCCTCGGCACGAAGGAAGAGCTCCGCGGCGAAGGCCCTGCGAAGCCATGAAGAGCGGAATTGTGCCGCGTTCGTAAATGGTTAGCGAACTACTTTGATGTAGATTGGAGGTGTGTGGCGCCGCGAGTTGTCGCGCTGAACCTCCGAAATCCCGAGGCGCATCATGCGGTTATTCGGGCTTGGACCCCGAGCCTTCTCCGTTGACGGATCCGGCGGCCTGGGTTACTCCCGATTCCCCGCCGATCTGGCGCACGTTTGCCGGTCTTAGAGTCTTTGTCCAACGCCGCACCTTCGCTCGTCGTCCGAAGCTCCCTCCGCGCCATGACTCCCCGCCAAACCTCCAAGACCAAGCTCGCCATTCTCGCGGGCGCCGTCACGCTGGGCTCCGCGCTCGCGCTCGGCGCGGGCGGCTGCGGCGGCAAGACGTCGGGCGGCGGCGTGCACAGCCCCGAGCGCCAGAGCGAGAGCGAGTACGACCTCGCCGTCGACACCTACCACAAGGCCGACTACCGCCAGGCGCTCGACCACGTCCTCAAGGCCATCGAGCTGAACGACGAGAACGCGAAGGCGAACAAGTTCGCCGCCGAGCTCTACGTCCTCTTCTGCGACAAGGGGGAGGACCTCTCCGTCCCCGATTGCCACATGGACTTGGCCGAGAAGTACGCCCGCGCCGCGGTGAAGGCCGACGAGCGCTACAACGACGCCAAGAACACGCTCGCGAGCGTCTTCATCCTCGAGAAGAAATACAAAGAGGCGATCGAGATCTACGCGGCCCTCGTGAAGGACCCGACGTACGAGACGATGTACCTCGCCTGGGGGAACCTCGGCTGGGCGCAGGTCCAGGCCGGCCAGCTCGACGAGGGGATCCGCTCGCTCAAAAACGCCAGCACGGAGCCGCGCTTCTGCGTGGGATTTTACCGGCTCGGCGTCGCGTACGAAAAGAAGGGGGACCCGCAGGCCGCCCTCTCGTCGTACACGCAGGCCCTCTCCAACGAGGCCTGCCAAAAGCTCCAGGACGGCTTCGCCGGCCGCGCCCGCGTCGAGCTCGCGCTCGGCAAGGCGCAAGACGCGCGGAGCGATCTCGAGAAGTGCAAGGCCATCACCGTGGAGTCCAAGACGGGCAAGGCGTGCGGCAAAGAGCTCGCGCGCCTCGTCGCCATGGGACCCACCACACAGACGCAGCAGTAGCAGCAGAAGCGGAATCGGAGGACACGTGACCGAGACAGTGGGCAGTTTGCTGAAAGAGAAGCGCGAGAGCCGGGGCATGAGCGTCGCCGAGGTTTCCCGCGTCACGCGCATTCCGGCGCAGACGCTCGAGTCGATCGAGGCCGACCGCTTCGACGACTTGCCCGGCGAGGTCTTCGTCCGCGGGTTCCTGCGCTCCTATGCCCAGTCCGTCGGCGTGCTCCCGCAGGAGGCGCTCGCCCGGTATACGGCCAGCCGTCGGGTCGCGTTCGTGACGCCGCTGCCGGTCGCGTCGCCCGTGCAGGCCGCGCGCAAAGAGAACCGCGGGCGCTTCGGCGTCGCGATCGCCTTCGTTCTGCTCCTCATCCTCTTCACGCTGGCGATCTCGATCGTCCTGAAGCCGCGCGGGCACGACATGCCTCCGGAGCTGAGCTCGGTCGGCGCTGCGAGTGAAGCGCATCACGTCTGAGGCCCTGCTCGTCCGCAGCGTGCCCTACGGCGAGAGCGATCTCGTCATCCAGCTCCTCACCGCGACCGACGGGCGCATCAGCGCGATCGTCCGCGGAGGGCGCAAGTCTCAGAAGCGCGTAGGAGGGGCCCTCGAGCCGTTTCACACCCTTCGCGTGGAGCTCGACGACAAGGGGCGCGAGCTGGCGACGCTGAAGGAGGCGCGCCTCGCGAAGGTTCGGACGGGCATCGCCGAGAGCCTCGAGGCGATGGACGCCGCCGGCGCCGCGCTACGGTGGGCGAGGCAGCTGTGCCCGCCGCGGACGCCCGAGCCCGCCGCGTGGAGCACGCTCGAGCACCTCTTGGACGCGCTCGACGGGGGCGTCGCGCATCCGAAGGTCGAGCTGGCGGCCGCGGCGCTGCGGCTGCTCTCCGACGTCGGCTACGCGCTCGACCTCGATCGCTGCGTCGGCTGCGGCAAGCCGCGGCCGGCGGGGCGGCCGGCGTACGTCGACGCCGCGCGCGGCGGGATCGTGTGCGTCGCGTGCGGCGGCGCCCGGCGCCTCGTGCCCGCCGAGCTCCTCGAGGTCGCGCGCGCGGCCCAAGCGGGCGACGCCTCGGGGATCACGCAGGCCCACGCGGCGGAGATCCTCGCGCTCGTCGAGGAGGCGATGGGCGCGCACGCCGGCATCGAGGCGAGATGACGCGCGCGGCCGGCCCAGAGGTCGTGTGCGCGGGGGAAGTTCTCTGGGACTTCTTCGAGGTGGGGCCGGGCGCGTACCTCCGCTGCACCGGAGGCGCAGCGGCCAACGGCGCGATCGCCCTCGCGCGACTCGGCGTGCGCGTCGCGCTCGTCGGGCGGGTCGGGGACGACGCGCTCGGCGAGGCGATGCGCGAGGCCGTCGCGGCAGAGGGCGTCGACGTGCGCCGCCTCGCGCGCGCGCTCGCGCCGACGGGCATCGTCGTCCAGACGCGTGGGCGCTTCGCGCCGTACCGCGACACGGCGCCCGTCGACGCGCGCGGAGCGCGGGCGCGGTGGGGCCTCGTCGGGTCCATGCTGCCGGCGGTCCGCGGCCTCCACGTCGGCGCGCGCGCCGTCGACCTGAACGTCCGGCCCCGGCTCTGGCCCTCGGCGGCGCGCATGCGCGCGGCGGCGACGGCGCTCGTCCGCGGGGCCGCCCTCGTCAAGGCCTCGCACCGCGATCTCGAGCGCCTCGCGCGTTCGGAGCGCGCGGGCCTCGCGTGGCTGCGCCGTGCGGCGCCGGACGCGGTCGTGCTCGTGACGCGCGCCGCGGGGCCGGCGTCCGCGTTCGGTCCGTGGGGCGAGGTGAGGGTGGCTGCGCGCCGCGCGCGCGCGCGGGAATCGACGGGGGCCGGCGACGCGTTCCTCGCGGGGGCCCTCGCGGTCGTCCTCCGCGCGGGC
>JAYVXL010000883.1:0-3180 GCA_043785185.1 Myxococcales bacterium | reverse complement strand
GCGTGTCTGCCGTGGGCTCCATGAAGGAGGAGATCGCGCCCGGAGAGCTCGTCTGCGTCGATCAGTTCATTGACCTGACCAAGAAGCGCGCGAGCACGTTCTTCGACGAGGCCGCCGCGCACGTGTCGTTCTCCGATCCGGTGTGCCGCGATCTGCAGCAGGCGCTCGCGCAGGCTTCGTCGCGCGCGGGCGCGAAGGTGCACACCGGCGGCACGTACGTCTGCATCGACGGACCACAGTTCTCCACGCGCGCGGAGAGCCTCGTCTACCGCGGCTGGGGCGTCTCCGTCATCGGCATGACCGCGATGCCCGAGGCCAAGCTCGCCCGCGAGGCCGAGCTCCCCTACGCGACGCTCGCCCTGTCGACCGACTACGACTGCTGGCACGAGAGCGAGGAGGCCGTCAGCGTCGAGGCGGTGATGGCGGTCATGAAGAAGAACGTCGTCGTCGCCCGCCGCGCGCTCGGCGAGCTCGCGCGCGCGCTGCCCGACCCGGCGAAGAGCCCGGCGACCGGCGCCCTCCGCGGCGCGATCATGACGGCCCCGGACAAGATCTCGGACGCCGCGAAGAAGCGCCTCGGGTGGCTCCTGCCGGCGTAGTTTTCGGCTGATTTTCTGGGCGGCTCGCAATAAGGTCTGCGCGTCCCATGCCGCACCCCCAAAAGCCTGAACCCCTGCTCGTCGTCGGCTCGCTCGCGTTCGACGACCTCGAGATGCCGTCGGGGACGTTCAAGGACGTCCTCGGGGGCGCCGCCACGTACTCGTCGCTCGCGGCGTCGCTCATCGGCGCGCACGTGCGCCTGGTCGGCGTCGTCGGCACCGACTTCGACGAGGCGCACCTCGAGCGCCTGCGCGCGCGCGGCTGCGACACGCTCGGCGTCGAGCGCGCGAACGGCAAGACGTTCCGCTGGCACGGCCGCTACGCCGCAGACCTGATGAGCCGCGAGACGCTGGAGACGCAGCTGAACGTCTTCGCCGACTTCAACCCGAAGATCCCCGCGGCGTACAAGAGCTCGCCGTACGTCCTCCTCGGCAACATCCACCCGGCGCTCCAGGTGAGCGTGCTCGAGCAGGTGGAGAAGCCGAAGCTCGTGGCCGCCGACACGATGAACTTCTGGATCCATGGCGAGCCCGCCGCGCTCGCGAAGATGCTGAAGCGCATCGATCTGCTCATCATCAACGACGAAGAGGCGCGCGATCTCTCGGGCATCCAAAACCTCGTCAAGGCCGCCGCCGACATCAAGAAGCGCGGGCCGTCCAAGCTCATCATCAAACGCGGCGAGCACGGCGCGCTCCTCTTCGACGACATGGGCGTCTCGTTCGTCCCCGCGTACCCGCTCGAGGACGTGCGCGACCCGACGGGCGCCGGCGACTCGTTCGCGGGCGGCCTCATGGGCTACGTGGCGCGCTACGGCTTGGATTCGCCCCACGCGCTCCGGCGCGCGATGTACTTCGCGGCGGCGCTCGGCTCCTTCTGCGTCGAGGACATCGGCCCCGGCCGGCTCGCGGCGATCGGCAAGAGCGATCTCGCCCGCCGCATCGACGGCTTCGCCCAGATGGTCGACCACGGAGCAAAGCTCTCGTTCGTCGACTGACCGTGGTACCGTTCGGCGTGGCTGTCGCTCTCTCTTCTTTGGATCTTGCAGGAGGCTTTCGCCGATGCGCGTAACGGGCCGGGCGAAGTTGGGTTGGGTCGTCGCCCTTGCGGGCGGCGCGGCGGTCGTTGGCGTCTCCGCGTTCCTAGGAGCGTGCGAAGACGAGCACCGGCGGTCCACGCCGTCGGACGGAGTCGCGGGCAGCTGCAACGGGGCGCCGGGCACGTTCCCCGCCTCCGACTGCGATCCGTCCGACAACCGCTGCGCGCAAGACCCGACCGGCACGTGCGCCATCGACAACGCCAAGTGCGGCGCATCGACCTGCCTGCCGATGGCGAACAACACCGGCAGCGTGCTCGACTTCCGTCTGCGCCGCCTGAACATCATCGCGCCGCCGGCGCTCACCTACGGCGTGAACCCGACGCTGCAGACCGCCGTCATCAACTCCGCCGTCGATCTCAAAGCCAAGAGCTGCGGTGAGGTCGGCAAGGGCACGTTCACCTGGCTGCTTCGCATCGACAAGGCGGCCAAGACCATCACGACCGGCGGCGCGCCGCCGTCGGCCGACCCGTTCGGCGCCGGCTACTGCTTCTACAACCACACCGTGACGGTCGGCACGACCCCGATCGCCGTCAAGCCCGTGACCGTGCCGCTCGATCCGTCGAGCACCGACACGAAGTTCACGTCGACGCCGCTCACCAAGCTGTTCGTGCCCATCTTCCTCGATCAGGCCGGCACCGGGGTCATCATCCTCCCGCTGTCGAACCCCGTCTTGAAGGACGTCACCGTCAGCGAGAACGGCAACTGCGTCGGCGCGCTCAACCCGACCGCGCTCGCCTCGGACTGCACCGACGTCTTCAGCGACTGCTCCAAGTGGAAGACCGCCGGCTCGCTCGGCGGGTACATCACGCTCGAAGAGGCCGACACGGTCTTCATCAAAGAGCTGAACCAGTCGCTCTGCGTCGTCCTCACGAAGACCGCGCCGAACCTGAACTGCGCGCGCGACGGCGCGGGCAAAGTGGCGGCCAAAGGCGACTACTGCTCGAAGACGAACAAGGCCGGCGACTGCCAGGACAGCTACTGGCTCTCCGCGACGTTCGCGGCCGCGTCGATCAAGATCAACGACGGCTCGACGACGCCGACCTGCCAGGGCGGCGCCGACATCGACGCGGGGAGCGACGCGCGCGGGGACGCGCCCGCCGCCGACACCGGCGCAGACACCGGCGCCGACGCCCCCGCCGACGCGCCCGACGCGGGCTGAGGCGGGCGGAGGCGGGACGGCCGCCGCGCGGCGGCCGCCGTCCGAAGCACGTCTCGGGTCCGTTGACGCGGCCGTTTTCGCGGTGCGTTACGGGCGTTTTGTGTATGGTGCCCGCGGCGTCCGGGTCGCCCTCGTGTCACACTTTTAGCGTTTTCCGCGCCGGACGGGCGGCCCGCGGATGTGGAGGTCCCATGCTTCGATCTTGGCGGCACCTGTTCGGGATCCTTGTCGTGCTCCTGGTCGCGTCGTGCAGCGGCGGCGGGTGCTCGAGCGGCTGCGCGGGGTGCGGAACGACCCCGCTCCCCGCCGGCTTCCCCGCGACCGA
>JAYVXL010000882.1:0-10293 GCA_043785185.1 Myxococcales bacterium | reverse complement strand
CCCGCGGTGAGATCGGGGACGTCGTGCACGTCGAGTCGTTCTTCGGGTACAACCTCGCGGGCCCGTTCGGCGCGGCGATCCTCGGCGATCCGGCGCACTGGGTGCATCGCCTGCCGGGCAAGCTGTTCCACAACAACATCGATCACCTGCTCAACAAGGTCGTCGAGTTCTTTCCTGGCGCCGACGACGCAAAGGTCACCGCCTTCGGCTCCGTGCGGCGCCCGCAGCGCTTCGGGGACGCGCGTGACGGCATGGCCGACGAGCTGCGCGTCATGATCCAGAGCCCGAAGGTGACGTCGTACTGCACCTTCTCGTCGCACGTCCGTCCGCCGCCGCACTACGTGCGGGTCTTCGGGACGAAGAACGTCGTGCTCGCCGACTTCGCGGCGCGCACCGTCACCCTCGAAGCGCCGGCGAAGCTACCGAGCGCGATCGGCCGCCTCATCCCGGCGTTCGAGATGGCCCGGCAGTACGCGCGGGCCGGCACGCGCAACGCAACGAAGTTCGCCAAGAGCGAGTTCCACTTCTTCTCGGGGCTGAACTACCTCTTTCGCCGCTACTACGAGGCCATCCACGCCGGCACCGCGCCTCCGATCCCGTACGCGGACATCTTGCGCGTGTCCAAATGGATGGATGACATCTTCGCGCAGACCGCGAACGTCGGCGCGGAATCGAAGGGAGGGAGCAAGTGAGCGTCCTCGTCACTGGGTGCAACGGGTTCCTTGGTGTCTCCGTCGTGGAGCGCCTCCTCGCGCGCGGCGAGCGCGATCTGGTGCTGCTCGTCCGCTCCGGCAGCAAGCGTGCGCGGCTCGACACCGTTCTCAAGAGCGACGCGGCGAAGGCCGCGAAGATCGAGGTGCGCGCCGGCAGCCTCGCGTCGAAGGACGAGGCGGTAAAGGCCACCGCCGGGGTCGACACGATTTATCACCTCGCCGCGGCGATGGGCGGCGCGGCGGCGGACATGTTCCTCGGCACAGTCGTCACGACGCGCAACCTCCTCGACGCCGTCGCGGGCATGCCGAAGCCGCCGAAGGTCGTCCTTTGCAGCTCGTTCGCCGTCTACGGCGTCGCCGACATGCCGCGCGGCACGGTCGTCGACGAGAAGACCCCGCTCGAGACCCACCCCGAGCTCCGCGACCCGTACGCCCAGAGCAAGCTGAAGCAAGAGCAGATCGTGTGGGAGTACGCCAAGACGCGCAACGTTCCGGTCGTCGTGCTCCGCCCCGGCGTCATCTACGGCCCGAACGGGCCGGCGATGTCGTCGCGCGTCGGGCTCAACCTGTTCGGCGTGTTCTTGCACCTCGGCGGCGACAACGCGCTCCCTCTCACGTTCGTCGAGAACTGCGCGGACGCGATCGTCGTCGCCGGCCAGAGCCCGCGCGCCGTGGGCGAGATCTACAACGTCGTCGACGACGGGCTCGTCGACGCGTCGACGTACCTCTCGCGCTACAAGCGTGACGTGAAGCCGCTGCGCTCGCTCCGCGTGCCGTACCCGGCGCTCACGGCGCTCTCGCACGTGGTCGCCAAGTACCACGCGTTCTCGAAGGGGCAGCTCCCCGCGGTGTTCACGCCCTACAAGACGCGGACGGCGTGGAAGGGCAACCGCTTCGACAACGCAAAGATCAAAGCGCTCGGCTGGTCTCCGAAGATCTCGATCGACGAAGGTCTGAAGCGCACGTTCGAGGCGCTGCGGGTCGCCGCGGCGTAGACCCGAAGGCCGACGCGACGCTCAGTTGCCGCTGGGCTGGCTATGGCCGGGCATCGTCACGAGGCCGCCCTTTTGGCGCTTGTCGGCGGTCGTGCGCGGCGCGACCTTCGTCGCGGGCGCGTCCTTGTCGATGTCGCTCGCCGGTTTGTCGGCGATTTGCATCTCCCACTGATCCGGAGGCGTGAACGCCTCGCGCGGGAGCGAGGCTCCCGTCGTCTCGACGGGCGCCGCCGGCGGCGGGGGCGCCGACGCGCAGCCGACGACGATAAAAGAAGAGAGCGCCAAGGTGCCCATGATCGAGAGAAGAGCTGCGGTACGCATGCCCTCCACATGTCACCCCGTGGACGCTGGCGCTAGAAATTTCTCTTTATAACGGATCGTTCATCAAAATTAATCAATAATTCCGTGAATAGTGGGGCCGTTGGCCCCCGGCAAATGAAGGTGGATGTGTGCGGCTTTTCTCGGTCGCGCGCGCGACGATCTCGTTCGGCCGCCTCCCGGGAGTGGAGGGAGGCCCGTGGCGGAAGGGTTGTCCTGCCCGCGCGACAACCCCTAAACTCCCGCCACGCCGCGCGCGGCGTTGAGGGGCGTTCTTCGCCCGCAAGCTCGCCGGACCGCCCGAGGTTGAAGCGCGTTCACGCGGAGGCCGCCATGGCAGGCTCGAAGCTCGACGACAAGATCCTGCGCCTCTCCGAGAGCATCGACCGCGAGGTCGAGCGGACGCTCGAGCGGCACCGCGCGCGCATTGCGTCGTACGACGACGTCGCGTTCGACGAACGCAACATGCTCATCACGTTTCGTCACGGCGACGAGGTCGTCTTCAACGCGGTGGCCGAGGAGATCGCGACGCTCGCGCAGGACCACGTCTTCTCGTGGGGCTGGGCCGAGCGGCCTGGACACGTGAAGCGCACGCGCCGCGTCGAGGTCGCCAAGTCGCTCTTCGCAGAGGTCGGCGTCGCGCAGCTGAGCGCGGGCGACCTGAAGCTCGAGGACCGCGCGTCCGCCGAGCCGCTCGTGCGCATCGTGCTGCACGCGTCGCGCGCCGACGGCTTCTACCGCGTCGAGCGCGGCTCGCGAACGCTCTACTTCGCGCTCTTCGAGGCGACGGGGCCGACGGCGCCGGCGAACAAGGTGCCGAGCGGAAAGCTGGTGCGGCGGATGACGCCCTCCGTCGGCTCCGTGCGCGCGATGGTGTCCTCCGGGCCTCCGCCGTCGAGCGGCTCGGTCCCCGCCGCGCGCCCGCTCCCGCGCGAGGACGAGAACACGAGCGGCAGCCTCGTGCGCGCGCGCGAGCCGTCCTCGCAGACCTTCATGCCCGTCGCGCAAGCGGCGTTCGTGGACATTCGCGCGGTCTTGAGCGGGCGAATCGCGCAGGCCGTGGTCATCCTGAACGTGGGCCGCGCCGAACCCAAGATGGTCTCGGTCGAGGTCGTGGCGATGGACGCCGAGGGGAGATTCCGCGCGGTCGAGGCCTCGCGGCAGCTCCGTCAGGTGGTGAGCGACATGATCTCGGTCGACGCGTCGAGCGGCAACGGCACGTGGCGCCGCCTCGTCGCGTACATCTCGATGACGGACGGGCCCAAGCTCACCTTCGAGGTGAAGTGACCGCCCTGGACCGCAGCGCGTCCACCCCCGTGAACGTCGCCGGTGCCGACCCGGGGAGCTCACATGTGATCGAATCGATCTCGCTCGGGCGGGCTCGCTCGCGTTAAGGCGGCGGAAAACGAAGCATCTCCTGCGTCCGAGCGGCGCGGCGGGCGTCGGCCCGAACCTTGCTCTGTCCCTTCGCATGCCGCGCTCCACTCTCTCGCTCGTCCTCCCGCTCGCCGTCGTGCTCGGCGGGGCCGTGGCTTGTTACGGCTCGGGCGGGTCGTCGTCGTCGTCGTCGTCGCCACCGCCCGACCCGCTCACCGGCCCGACCGCCCCCGCCCCCGGGACGGTCTCGAGTCCCTCCACGTACGTGGCGAAGGTGAAGAACATCCTCGTGGGCCTCCCGCCGGGCGACGACGAGATCAAGGCCGTCCAGGCCGACCCGACCAAGCTCGCCGAGCTCATCGACGGGTGGATGAAGCTGCCGCAGTACCAGACCAAGATGCAGCGCTTCTTCGATCTGGCGTTCCAGCAGACGCAGGTGTCGGCGATCGACTTCGCCCAACAGGTGCTCCCGCGCACGATCGATCCGAACGGGCCCACGCAGCCGCTGCTCGTGCAGAACGCGAAGGAGAGCTTCGCGCGCACGGCGCTCGCCCTCGTGACCGAAGGCAAGCCCTTCACCGAGACGATGACGACGCAGCGCTTCATGATGACGCCGGCGCTCATGGAGCTCTATTCGTTCCTCGACGCGTACCAAGTCGACGACCAGGGCAGGGTCACCGACCGCTTCCGCGCGGCGAACCCGACGGTGCAGATCTCGCTGTCGGCGGCGTCCGGCCCGATCCCGATCGCCGAGACGCTCGACCCGAAGAGCCCGAACTTCATGCACTGGTACAACCCCGACGTCGTGAACGTCGGGCAGAACAACCCGGCAGGGTGCGTGGTCGATCCGATCGTCTACCCGCCGAGCGCGATGGCGCTCCAGTTCATCATCTTCGGCGCGCTCGACGGCTACAAGAACCCGGCGGGCGCCGGCACCTGCAGCCAGCGCGGCGGCACGGCGACCACGCCGCAGCTCACCGCCGCCGACTTCAGCACCTGGAAGATGGTCAGCATCCGCGAGCCGAAGGCGGGCGAGGCGATCACGGCGTTCTGGGATCTTCCGAACCTGCGCACGACGAGCGAGCTCGTCCTGCAGATCCCGCGCGTCGGGTTCTTCTCGACGCCGGCGTTCTTCGCGAACTGGCAGACGAACATGAGCAACCAGGCGCGCGTCACCGCGAACCAGATGCTCATCGTCGCGCTCGGCGCGGCCATCGACGGCACCGACACGACGGTGCCCAAGTCGACGCCTGGCCTCGACGCCGCGCACGCGGACACGCCGGCGTGCTTCGCCTGCCACCAGACGCTCGACCCGACGCGCGCCATCCTCGCCTCGACGTACTCGTGGAACTACCACAACCAGACCGAGGCTTCGTACGCCGGCCAGAAGGGGCTCTTCGTGTTCCAAGGCGTCGAGAAGGCGCTCACGAGCGTGATGGATCTGGGACAGACGCTCGCGTCGCACCCGCTCTTCCCCGCCGCGTGGGTGCAGAAGCTCTGTTACTACGTCAACTCGACGGCGTGCTCGACCGACGATCCGGAGTTCACGCGACTCGTCGATCTGTTCAAGACGAACAACTACCAATGGAACCAGCTCGTTCGCGAGGTGATGTCGTCGCCCATCGTGACGAACGCGGCGCCGACCAAGAGCTCGGCCGACCACGGTGAGGTCATCGCCGTGTCGCGGCGCGATCACCTCTGCGCGGCGCTGAACAACCGCCTCGGCTTCACCGACGTGTGCGGCCTCGACTCGCTGTCGGCCAAGCAAGCGACCACGACGGTGCCCTCGATCGTGAGCGGCCTCCCGTCCGACGGCTACGGCCGCGGCTCGCTCGCGCCCGTCCTCCCGAACCAGCCCTCGCTCTTTTACCGCGCCGGGATCGAGAACATCTGCGAGGCGGTCGCCGCGCAGGTCATCGACGCCGCCAAGCCGCCTCCGGGCGTAAAGCAGTGGCAGAGCACGAACCCGGACGCCGCCATCGGCGAGTTCGTGACGCTGATGATGGGACTGCCGCCCTCCGACCCGCGCTGGGCGGACGCGAAGGCGGCCCTCACCGATCACTTCAAGGCGGCGAAGGGGCAGGCCGGCATCACGGCAGGTGACGCCCTCAAGTCCACCTTCGTCGTGTCGTGCCTGGCGCCGTCGGCCGTGTCGATTGGTCTGTAAAGGAGCTCCCCGATGATCAACCGCCGCCAAGCCCTCGTCACCAGCCTCTTCGGAGCGGGCGCCATCGGCCTCCGCGCGCTCGCGACCGGCCTGCCCGTGTCGTTCCTCCTGAACCCGCGCAAGGCCCTCGCGGACATGCCCGCCGCCTGCAATAACCCCGCGGCGCAGTACGTCATCCTCTGCACGTCGGGCAACGGGGACCCGCTGAACGCCAACGTGCCGGGCATGTACGAGAACCCGAGCATCTACCACCCGCAGGACCCGTCGATGGCCGCGACGGCGCTCACGCTGCGCGGGCAAAAGACGACCGCGGCCGCGCCGTGGGCCGGGCTCCCGCAGAACGTCCTCGATCGCACGCAGTTTTGGCACGTCGCAACGACGACGCCGGTTCACCCGAAGGAGCCGGAGGTCATGAAGCTGATGCACGTGACGAAGGGAGACGAGATGCTCCCGTCGATCCTCGCGCGTCAGCTCGCGCCGTGCCTCGGCACGATCCAGTCGCAGCCGATCAGCGTCGGCGCGACGTCGCCGTCCGAGGGGCTCACGTACGACGGCCAGGCGCTCCCCATCGTGCCGGCGCTCGCGCTCAAGGCGACGCTCACGAACGCGCCCGGTCCGCTCACGAACCTGCAGCCGCTGCGCGACCAGACCCTGAACAAGCTCTACGACGTCTACAAGAAGGACGCGTCGACCGCGCAGAAGGCGTACATCGACTCGCTCGTCACGTCGCAGCAGCAGATCCGCAACGTCAACCAGAACCTCTTGAACCAGCTCGCGTCGATCAAGGACAACTCGCCGGCGTCGCAGATCACCGCGGCGCTCGCGCTCATCCAGATGAAGGTCACGCCGGTCATCGCCATCCACATCCCGTTCGGCGGCGACAACCACCACGACGTCGCGCTCGCGGCGGAGACGGCGCAGACGGTGGCCGGGGTCGGCTTCATCGCGTCGCTCATGCAACAGCTCGCGGCGATTGGAATGCAGGATCAGGTCTCGTTCGTCTCGCTGAACGTGTTCGGCCGAACCCTCGGACCGGCGAGCACCGATGGCCGCCAGCACAACGCCAACCACCAAGCCTCCATCGCGATCGGCAAGCCGTTCGCGGGCGGCGTCATCGGCGGGGTCGGGCCAGTGCAGAACGACTTCGGCGCCCTGGCCATCGACTCCAAGACCGGCAAGGGCGCGGCGGGCGCAGACATCCCGGCGACGAGCACGCTCGCGTCGTTCGGTCGCACGGTCCTCGCGGGCGTCGGGGTCGACCCGGCGGTCGTGAGCGAGCAGATCCTCTCGGGGCAAATCGTCAAGAGCGCGCTCGCTACCGGCGGGGTTTGAGCCGCTGCGTCAAAAAAAAAGGAGAGGTCGCCACGCGCGCTGCGCGGCGACCTCTCGTCCTATCGGGCGCGGTCTGCGTTCAGAGACCGGCGGCGATGCACGCGCCGAGCGCCGCGGGGGCGGGGAGCGCGCACTTGGAGTTGACCCCGCACGTCTGACACACGGGGCAGTCGCCGTTGCCCGTGCAGTTGCGCGCGATGCACTCCTTGTTGGCCGTGTCGCACGTCTCGCCGTTGGCCTGATCGCAGTCGGTGCTCGCGGTGCAGTACACGGAGGCCGCGCGGATGTTCTTGTCCGTCCGGCCGTTGAGCGCCGCCGAGGCGATGAGTCGCTCGTACTCGTAGACGGAGACGATGTCGTCGATCGTCATGTTGCGGAAGACCTTCGCCGGCATGGGGAAACCGAGCGGTGCCTGCGGCGGCGGCTCGTCCGTCTTGAGGCCGGTCATGAGCGCCGACTCGAACGTCGAGAAGTTCGTGCCGCCGGGGGTCGCGTTGAAGTAGCCGTTCGGTCCGAGCAGGTTCGCGCTCATGACGCGCGTGGTCTTGAGGAGCGGCTGGAGCGGCGGCGGCGTCGGGAAGATGGCGCCGCCCGTCATGAACGAGGCGAAGTTGACCTTGCCGTTCGCGCGCGCGGAGTTGGTGTGGCAGTCGTTGCAGTGGGCGATCGCGTTCACGAGGTACGAGCCGCGGCCGTAGCGCGCCTGCTCGGCTGCGGAGAGGCCCGGAACGGCGGCGTTCGCGATCGGATCGATCGCGAGCCCGCGGAGGACGTAGCCAGGATCGGGGACGGGCGCGTTCGTCGGATCCGTCTCCGGCGGCAGCGCGCGTGTGGTCTGGCCGTCGTTGTACGTCGTCGGATCGTACACGCCGACCGGCGGCGCGAAGCCCTTGTTGTCGGCGGTGACCGCGTTGTTCACGGCCGGCACGACCTTCAGGTACGCGTAGAGCGCCTTGATGTCGCTCGTCGACAACCAGCGGAAGTACTGCCACGGCATCACGACGAGCGACTGCGCCGCGCCGCCGTCCGTAGGCGAGTTCGTGAAGTCCATGCCGGTGCGGAACACCTGGATGAACTGCGCCTCGGTGAGCTTCAAGCCGGTCGTGGCGTCGGGCGTCAGGTTGCGCGTGTAGACGACGTGGCCGGCGCCGTCGAGCGGGAAGCCGATGTTGCCGCCGAGGAACTGCTGCGTCGGCGACCCGTGGCAGCCGTTGCAGTTGCCGATGGCGTTCGCGAGGTAGCTGCCGAGCCCGACTTGCTCGAGCTGGTCGCCGGTCATGCCGGCCGTCGCGAGCGGTACGGGGGAGATCTCGAGGCCATGCTTCGCGAGCGCGGAGATGATGACGGTGCCGCCGGGCGCGCCGGCCTCACCGCGGCCACCGGGCGCCCCAGCTTCGCCCGCTGCGCCCGTTCCGTTCGTGCCGTTCGCGCCTGGCGCGCCTGCCGCGCCTGGCGCGCCTGCCGCGCCGGACGGACCCTCTTTGCCGGTCGCGCCCACGGGCCCGGCGTCGCCGGTGCTTCCACACGCGAGGGCGATCGCGCCCAGAACCCCTAGAACAACCCCACCCACCAGTACCTTGTTCATGAAACCTCCCAACGCCCCTTGGTTTCACGATTCACGCGAATTCACAAGGCTCAGCGAATCGGCGGCGGCCGCTGCACGCCGGCGCCGGTGACGGGCTCCCACGTGAGGTGATCGACGAGGACGGCCGAGTCCTTCACGCCGTCGAACGTGTCGAGCACGATGATGCGCATCGTGAGCGTCTCGCGCGGCGTCACCGGGAAAAGGCCGGTGAGCCAGCCGCTGCCGCCGCCGTACACATAGAGGTTGCCGTTCGCGGCGCGCACCGTGTCGTCGGTGCTCGCCGCCGCGCCGTCGTAGCCGGTGCCGCGAAGCGTGCCGCTCACGTTCACGGTCGCGTCGCCCTCGACACCGACGCACGGCTGCAGGCCCGCGGCCTTGTCGGCGGCGAGGCCCGCCGGCCCCGGCGCCTTGGGGCAAAGCTGGAAAAAGCCGCTGTTCACCGTCACCGCGCGGCCGCGATCGTCCTTCGCCACGTTCACGCCCGCGAGGCCGGTGCGGGAGCCGCTCGTCACGAGCACGAAGAACGCGTCGTTGAGCGCCGAGCTCCAGAACTGGTTGAACTCGGAGCTGAAGAACGCGAAGTCGAACGTCATCGCGTGCGCGTTGGAGGGGACTTGGACGGTGAGGGTGAGCTCGGCCCAGTCTTGCACCGAGAGGCTGCCGGCGGGCGCGCCGTTGGTGAGCGCGGCGCAGTCGGTCGGCGCGAGCGGGATGTCGGTGCACGCGTCGAGGAGCTTGAATTGCGGGTCGTCGAGCGCGGGCGAGCTGCGCGGGTCGAGCGCGCCCCAAGGGCCGTTCGAGAGGCCCGCCATCGTCTTGCCGACGCGCGGCGCGTTGGCGCCGAAGGCCGAGACGATGTTCGTCTGCTTCTCGGGCTTGGTCTGCGAGACCCAGATGCGCTGGCCGGGCCCGAGGCCCTTCACCTGCCCCCACGCCGCCTTCACGAGCGGGTCGAAGACGGTGCCCGCGTTCGTCTTCGAGCGCTGCGCGCAGAGATCGGCCGCGCGCGCGAAGTCGGCCGGCGCGCCGGGCGCGACCTGCGGGATCGTCTCGCAGGTCTCGACCGGATCGTCGGCCTTGCCGCTGCAGTCGTTGTCGAGGCCGTCGCCCTTGAAGTCGTACGCCTCGGGGTTCACCTGCGGGTCGGTGTCGTCGCAGTCGGCGGGCGCGGCGTATCCGTCGTGATCGCAGTCGGTCGTCGCGCAGAGCCCTTGGAAGCCTGCGTCCTCGCCGGCGGGGGCCGCCGCCTTCTTCGAGCCGCATCCGTGCGCGGCCCCGCCGAGCGCCGCGATCGCGGCCGCCGCGAGGAGGTGAGCGCGCGGAGAGAGCATGTGGCCCGGCGGGCTCGCTACTGGGCCGCGCGCGTGTCCGCGGCGACTCCACGCGTACCGGTGGGCGCCGTCGTCCCGCCGTTCGTTCCGCCGGCGCCGCCGTTGCCGCCGCCGCCGTTGGTGCAGAGCGTGCCCGTTTGGGTCGGCGTGCCGCCTTTGTAGAGCACGCAGACCGAGGCGCCGCCCGTGCCGCCCGCGCCGCCGCCGCCACGCCCGCCGGAGCCTCCGTTGGAGCCCGCCGCGCCCGCGCCACCGTGCTGCTGCGAGCAGGAGCCCAGCGAGCTGAAGTTGGCGCCGCCGCCTGCGCCGCCGCCCGCGCCGCCGAGGCCGCCGTCGCCGCCCGCGCCGCCGGTGCCGCCGAGGCCCGTGTTCATCTTCGTCTGGTCGACGACGAGCAGGCTCGACACCGACACGATGGCGAAGCTTCCGCCCGCGCCGCGCCCGCCGCTGCCGCCGGTGCCGCCGCAACCGCCGC
>JAYVXL010000881.1:0-3188 GCA_043785185.1 Myxococcales bacterium | reverse complement strand
CGGACGGGACGGCGCTCTCCTTCAGGGGGCCGCTGCCCGAGCTGACCACGCGCGCCTGAGGCCGTGCCACGCGATGGATCCGGTGATCTTCGCGCTCGCCCGCAGCGTGCCGACGATCGTGCCGGAGATCTTCGACGCGCCGGCCTTGCGCGCGCGGCACTTCACCTCGACCTCGGCGACGCGCACGCCGCGCGCGTGCGCCGCGAGGAGCATCTCGATGATGTAGCCCATGCCGGCGTCGGTGAGCGCGAGGTCGTCGAGCGCGGCGCGCGTGATCGCCTTGAACGGCGGCATGTCGCGGTAGCGCGCGCCGACGGCGGCGCGCATCAGGCGCGGGGCCAGCCAGTTGCCGAACGCCTGCACCGGGCGCATGGCGCCGGGCTCGGTCGACGCGCGCGTGCGGATGCCGAGGGCGAGCTCCGCCTCGCCGCGCGCGAGCGGGCCGAGCAGGCGCGGCGCGTCGTCGGGGTCGTCGCTACCGTCGGCGTCCATGAAGACGATCACGCGGGCGCCGAGCTCGCGCGCCTTCGCGACGCCCGCGAGGCACGCCGAGCCGTATCCGCGGCGCGACTCGTGGACGACGTCCGCCCCCGCCTCCGCGGCGAGGCGCGGCGTCGCGTCGCGGCTCCCGTTGTCGACGACCACGACGCGATCGACGTGCCGGAGAATGCCAAGGACGACCTCGGCGATGCTCCCTTCCTCGTCGAGCGCGGGAATGACGGCCACGATCGGGCCGCGCGCGCCGCCGGTCATTGCACGGTGATCGGAAACGGCTGCACGTCGCTCGACACGCAGTGCGCGGTCGTCGCAGAGAAGTAGTACGTGTACGTGCCCTTCTTCGTCGGCGCGGGGAACGTCTTTTTCCACACGCCGTCGGGGAAGTCGTCCTTCAGGCCGACGCTCGGGGGGTCGAGCTCGGTGGCGAACGACTGCGTCGGCTCGACCAGCATCAGCTCGTCGCTCAAGGGATCGTTCGTCCGGTCGGCGGCGGCGGCCGTCGCCGTGAAGGTGAGCGAGCCGCCCGGCGCCACCGTCGTCGCGGCGAACCCGGCGGCGGTCACGGCGGGCTTCTTCTCGTTCTTGATGGGCTCCATGTGGAGCACCACGTCGGTCGACGTCGCCGTGTCGAGGCGCGCGCGGTTGTAGAGAAAGCCCGTCGCGAACGAGTGGAACCCGAGGATGCCTGCGTGCGCCTGCACCGTGAATTTGCCGTTCGCGTCGGTGTACGCGCCGAACTGGTAGTACGGGCTCGCGTGCGCGAGATCGCACCACGTCAGGTAGAGACCACCATACTCGGCGGCGACCATCGCGTTCGCCAGCGGCCTCGGGCTGGCGTCCGGCACGTTCTCGTAGACGGTGCCGGTGATGGTGAGAGGCCCGCTGTCGGGGATCGGCAGCTGGGTGCACGGCTCCGCGCCGCCGTCGCCCGCGTCGACGCCGGAGCCCGCGGCTGCCGCGGCGAGCCCCGGCGGAGCCGGACCGACCGGGCGCGCAGCGTCCCCTCCGCTGCAGGCGACGACCATCGCCGCAGAGGCCGCGAGCGCGGCAGCGACGGAGAGCCAGAGGCGGCGTTTCATGAGGGTTATGCTAGCAAGAGCACCGTGCGCGGCACGACGAGATTCTCCGCAACGGTCGCGCTGTGCGCGACGCTCTCGCTGTTCGGCGTCGTGGCGTGCGGCGCGCGGCAGACGAAGGACGCCGACGCCGACGCGAGCCCGGTCGCCGTTGCGGTCGTAACCCCCGCCGCCGACGCCGCTCCGCCGGCGCCGATCGACGCCGGCTGCTTCACGGCGGATCCGGCGCAGCAGCGCCACGGCTCGACGTGCCTCTGCTGCCACTCCGACGAGTTCAGCGTCGGCGGCTCGATCGACCCGAACGGCCCACCCGTCGCGCGCATCGTCGTGACCGACGTGACCGGCGACACCCGCACGATGGCGCCGAACCCCTACGGCAACGTCTTCGCCCACTTCACGCTCACGCCGCCGCTGCGCGCCGTCGCTTATGGTCCGGACGGCGGCGCGCTCGCGATGAAGACGGCGGCGCCGGACGGCAACTGCAACACGTGCCACCGCGCGGGCGGCGCCGCGCCGCCGATCCACGGACCGTGACGGCGCGTATCCGCGAGAACGAGAGCGAGAACAAGAAAACGAGAGCGAGAACAAGAAGAAGAGGAGCGCCCGCTACGGCGGAGCGGACCGGCGCCGCCAGATCTGGGCCGGCGGCCACGGGAGAGGATCGAACGCGAAGTCGACGTCCCGCACGCGCTCGAACTTCGCCGCGAGGGCCGCGCGGTAGTCGTGGGGTCCTGGCTTCGCGACGACGACGAGCCAGTCGGCGCCGGAGAGGTCGAGCGCGGCCGCGTAGTCCATCGACATGCCCGCGAGCTCCGCGTCGATGTAGCCCTGGTACGCCGGCTGCGGGTTCGTCTTGCCCTCGAGCACGGCGAGAAACGGGCTCGTCGTCACGACGGCGCCGCCCGGCAAGTCGTGGACGAGCGCGTGCAGGCGGCGCGATCCCTCGGCGCGCGCCGCGCTCGGCACGTAGGGGGCCGGCTCGTAGACGAGGTTCGCCGCCGCGATCGCCGACGCCGCCAGCGCGAACGCGGGCGCGCCGCGGAGGGTCACGCGCGCGCGCGCGACGTCGCCGACGAGGATGAACGTCACGGGCCACGACAGCACGTAGAACGGCAGGAGCACGTTGAACCAGCCGCCGTTCTTCGCGTAGGGGAGCATCGACGCGACGAACGCGGCGGCGAGCATGCCGAGCCACTTCACCGTGTCGGCGCCGAGCAGGCCGCGGCGGCGCAGCATGACGATCGCCCACGGCAGCCCGACGAGGAGCGGCCCGTGGCGCACGAACTCCGTCAGCGCCTGCCCCCACTCCGCGAACGGCCGGAAGCCGTGCAGCCCCTGATCGAAGAGCCACACCCAGAACCACCCGCGCGTCGCCGCGAGCAGGCCCGCGAGGACGGCGGCCGAGAGCGCAACCGTCGACGCGGCGAGGCGGAGCCCCGCGCGCCGGTCGCGCAGCCACGCGAACGCGAGGAGCCACGCGACGTAGAAGACGTTCGTTTGCTTCGTGTAGACGGCGCACGTGAGCGCGAAGGCGACGGCGGCGATGCGCCACCCCCGGAGCGCGGCGCGACCGTCGCCGCCGCCCCCGCCGAGGAGCGACGCGGCGAGGACAGG
>JAYVXL010000880.1:0-3190 GCA_043785185.1 Myxococcales bacterium | reverse complement strand
TTCATCGAACGACGCGCGCGCGGGTGAGCGTCACCTGCGCGCGTGGCGAACGCGGTCGAGGGCGACGGCGACGACGATGATCAGGCCGGTCGCGATCTCCTCGACCCAGTTCGGCAGGCCGAGGTGCGTGCTGCCGGCCTTGATGACGGTCATCAGGAACGCGCCGATGAGCGCGCCGGGGATCGAGCCCTCGCCGCCGGAGAGCGAGCCGCCCCCGATGACGACGGCTGCGATCGCCTCGAGCTCGAGGCCGACCGAGTCGGTGGGGTCGCCGACGGTGAGCCGCGAGAACTCCATCACGCCGGCGAGGCCGGTGAGCGCGGCGGCGAGCGCGTAGATCGTGATCTTCACGCGATCGACCGCGATGCCGCACAGGCGCGCGGTCTGCTCGTTCGAGCCGATCGCGACGACGTGCCGGCCGAGGCGCGTGTAGCGGAGGAGGCCGGCGGCGAGGAGCGCGACGACGAGCGCGATCCAGACGCCGGGCGGGAGGATCATCCACCGCTTGCCCTCGGGCAGCGCCGACAGGAGCCCGTCGAGGCCGCGCGCGTCGGCGTCGATCTTCTGCTCCTTCGCGAGCCCCTTCGCCGCGCCGCGCAGCACGCTCATCGCGCCGAGGGTCACGATGAACGGCGCGACGCGCAGGCGCGTGACGATGAGGCCGCTCAGCGTGCCGGTCGCGGCCGTCGCGGCGACGCCGCCGAGCGACGCCGCGAGCGGGCCGTAGCCGGCCTTCAGCAGCGACGCGATGACGACGGTGGCGAGCGCGACCTGCGAGCCGACGGACAGATCGATCCCGCCGAGCACGATGATGAGCGTCATGCCGATCGCCGTGATGCCGACGACGACGGTCTGCCGCGCCATCAAACCGAGCGTGTCGGCGGAGGCGAACGTGTCCGGCCGGAGCGCGGCGAACAGCGCGAAGACGACGATCAGGGCCGCGAGCGGCCCGAGCCAGGGGTAGCGCGCGACGGCGCCGCGGAAGGCGCCGGCGACGCCCCCGCCCGGGCCCCCCGCCTGCGTCACCGCCCGCCGTCCGCCTTGGGCTTGGCGCCGCCGTCCGCGCCGCCGGGGCTCGGCGCGCCCGCGTCGGGCGGCAGCGTCGACACGCAGTACTGCACCGTCTTGCCCTCGGCGTTCGGGCCCTCACCGGTGCACGCGAAGTGCTCGGGGCACGCCGCGGTGTTCGTGGAGGAGCACGCCTTCTCGCACTTGGTGCCGACCTCGTGCGGCACGCAGACGAATCCTCCGGCGCAGTCCTTGTCGGCCTTGCACTTGGTCGCCGCGACCGCCGCCGTCTTGAACGCGCTGTCGGCGACCCAGCCCATGAGTCGCTCGTCGGCCTTCTTGGGGTTCGCGAACGTCACGAGCGTCTGCCCCTCGTGCGACGCGAGCTTGGTGACGTCCGTGCCGTGCGGCAGGCGCGCGACCCACTCGCCGTTCGGCGGGGATTTCCGCGCGATCGTGAGCGGCGCCAGCGTCTTCACGACGTCGGCCCCGAGCTTGGTCTCGTCGCCGAAGCGGGCGACCTCGTTGACGTTGGTCGCGTCCGGCGTCGCGGGACCGCTGTCCACCGCGGCGACGGCCGCATCGGTCGCCGCATCGGACGACGCGTCGCCGCCGTCGGTCTTCTTCTTCGGGCAGCCGGCCAGAGCCAGGGCGAGCGCGAGGGTGAGGGGGAGGGCGAGGAGCTGGGTGAAGTTCGCGGGGGCCACGTTACGCATGGCCCTCCGGAGTACCACAGGCGCGCCTGGGAGGCGCCTTTCCGGCGAAGAACGGGCACGACGACGGGCGAGGGGAGTTGACGAACCCCCGCGGAGCACGAGAAGAAGGAGGGGAGAAAAAAAGCGCATGACGATTCACAAGGGGCTCGCCCGCGCGCGGCTCCTGGTTCTTCGGCGCGCTCGTCGGCGTGCTCGTGAGCGAGGCCGGACGCAAGTACAAGCCGGAAGAGACGGCGCGCCTGTTCGCGGCGCGCATGCGCGGGCACGTCGTGCTCGTCGGCTACTCCCACTTGGCCGAGCGGATGCGCGAGCTGCTCGTCGCGAGCGGCGTGCCGGTCGTCGTCGTCGAGGCAGACCGCGCGAAGGTCGACGCGCTCGTGCGCGCGGAGGAGCCGGTCGTCCTCGCGTCGGGGCGCGATCCGGCGGACCTCCAAGCGGCCGGCGTCGCGCAGGCGAAGATGGTGGTGCTCGCGATGGAGGAGATCGAGACGGCGGCCATCGTCTCCAGCAACGTGCGCCACCAGAACCGCGAGTGCGAGCTGCTCGTCCGCTGCTACGACGACGACGTCGGCGAGGTGCTCGCGAAGACGTACCGCGCGCGCATCGTGTCGACGTCGCGCCTCGCCGCAGAGTACGTCGCGTCACTCGCGCAGCAGGTCGGGACGACGTTCTGCGTCATCATCGGCGCGCAGAACCTCGGCCAGCGGCTGGCGCAGGTGATGAAAGATCGCGGGACGCGCTTCGTCGTCGTCGACGCGTCGCGCGCGGCGCTGGACGACCTCGCGGAGTCCGATCCGGTCGTCTGCGGCGCGCCGACCGACCCCGAGACGCTCGCGCGCGCCCACGTCGCCGAGTGCGATCTTGTCGTGCTGACCGGCGACGATCTCGGCGCGAGCATGGTCATCGCCGACCGGGTGCGGGACGTCAACGCGCAGTGCAAGATCGTCTGCCGCCTCTACCACGACGACTCGGCGGAGATGCTGACCCGCGCGCCGTTCTCGTGCGACGTCGTCTCGACGTCGAAGCACGCCGTCAAGATGCTCGCCGACTCCGGCGCGCTGCGCGCGGTCGGCATCGGCCCGGGCCCGGCGACGCCGAAGCCGCCCCTCGCCCGCGCGGCGGGCAAGGCCTCGGTCGGTTGACAGCCGCCGAAGCTCCCCCCACGATCGCGCCTCCACCCGCGAGAGAGGCCCCTTGATCACCGACGCGGACGCCCGAGCGCAAGCACGCGTGGGGGACGTCCTCAACGAAAAATGGACGCTCGAGCGGCTCATCGGCGTCGGAGGCATGGCGGCCGTCTACGCGGGCCGCCACCGCAACGGCGCGCGCGCCGCGGTGAAGCTCCTGCACGCGAACCTGGCCCGCATCGCGCAGGTGCGCGAGCGCTTCCTGCGCGAGGGCTACGCGGCGAACCGGGTCGACCACAAGGGCGCCGTCAAGGTGCTCGACGACGACATCGTGAAGGG
>JAYVXL010000879.1:0-10311 GCA_043785185.1 Myxococcales bacterium | reverse complement strand
GCGCGCGGTGCGCCTCGGGGCGGAACGGATCGTCCTCCGGCGTGGAAGGCGTCACCGCGATCGGCGCCGTCGGCGGCGGACGCGAGAAGCCGCCGTCCAGGCGCCCGACCGTCACGACCGCGTCGTCGGCGCGCGCCGTTCGAGGGCTCGCCAGGAGCGCCGCGGCGAGAGCGCCGACCACGAGGGCCGCGCGCCGCGCCGGCTCGCCGATTCCACCACCGCTCCGCGCCACCTCGCGCCCGCCCGCCATGCTCGCTCCGTTCATGCCGAGGAAACGCCGGCGCACCTTCCCCCTTACAGGCGGGTTTCGGCTATTCTGCGAGATCATGGGCGTGTGCGGACGAGGAGCGAGGACAAAGCGGCGTTTTGTCGCGGTGTTGGCCCTCGCGATCGCCTCCGCGAGCGCACCGTCGGCGCGCGCGCAGGGCCCCGCCACCCCGCCGACGCCGCCCGCCGCGCAAGCCAAGGCCGAGGAGCACTACAAGCGCGCGCGCGAGCTCTACTCGCAGGGCAGCTACCGCGAGGCGCTCGGCGAGCTCGAGGCCGCACGCGCGCTCGATCCGAACGCGAAGGAGCTCGTGTTCAACCTGGGCGTCGTCAACGAGAAGCTCGGCAACATCGACGCCGCGCTGCGCTGGTTCCGCCTCTACGCGCAGATGGATCTGTCGGCGCAGGAGAAGCAAAAGGTCGACGGGTTCATCAAGCGCCTCGAAGGCGCCAAGCGCGAGGTCCCGCCGGCGCCGGCGCCGACCACGGCCCCCACCTCGACGCGGCCGCCCGAGCCCAAGCGTGAAGAGCCGCACGCGCGCGGCCGCGTCGACGCCGCGACGATCACCGCCGCGTCGGTGGCCGGCCTCGGCCTCGCCTTTGGCGGCGTGATGGGGGTCAAGGCCGCGGCCGATCGGCCCAAGTCCTTCGTGACCGGGCGCGACGGCAGCTACGCCGATTTTCAGCGAAAAACGGCCTCCGCGCACAAGGAGGCGATCGCGGCCGACATCGGCCTGGGAATCGGGGTCGTCGCGGCGGCCGTCACGGCGTATCTTTATTTCGGCCGCACCAAGGCGGTGACGCCGCAAACCGGCCAGGCGAGCACGCGCCTCTCCTTCGTGCCGGCGACGGACGCGCGTGGAGGGTACGAGCTGATGGTTCGGGGTTCGTTCTGATGCGCGGAGTTGCGCGTACGTTCGGCGCGCTCGCGGCGCTCGCGGCGGGCGCGCTGCTCGGCGCCGCGGGTTGCGAGGCGCTCGTGCCGAGCGACCTGCCGGCGTTCTCGTGCACGCCGGGCGCCGCGGGCGCGTGCCCGAGCCGTCAGGTCTGCTCACCCGCGGGCGTGTGCGTGAACGCGTGCCCGCAGACGCCCTGCACGGGCGACCTCGTCTGCGACCCTACCGCTCACATCTGCGTTCCGAGCACGGACTTGCCCGACGGCGGCGGCGACCCCGACGGCGGCGACGCCACGCTCCCGCCCGACGCGAAGGAGGACGCGCCCCCCTTGCCCGACACCGGCGGCGGCGACACGGCGTCCACGGGCGAGCTCGGCGCGGCGTGCCAGACGACCGCGCAGTGCGCGACCGACCTGTTCTGCGGGAGCGACTCGGTTCTAGGAAGCGCGGTCGCGACGACCGGTCCCCTCTGCACCAAGACGTGCTGCAAGTCCGAGGACTGCCCGCAGGGCTTCGTCTGCTACGGCCCGGGCACCGGCGGCACCTACTGCGTGCGCCCCGCGCTCCTCGTGCGCAAGACGGCCGTGGGCGCGAGCAGGGGCGGCGTCGCGTGCACGGGGGGCGAGACGTGCCGCTCCGGCGTCTGCCTCGGGGCCACCGGCGCCAAGACGTGCGCCGACACGTGCTGCGCCGACGTCGACTGCCAGTCGCCGGCCGTCTGCCGGCGGACGCTCGTCGAGGGACACAACGTCTTCGCGTGCTTCGTCCCGCCGGCGGGGACGACCGGCAACGACACGAGCTGCTCGGTCTCGAGCGACTGCACGAGCAACATGTGCGTCAACAACGGCATCAACGGCTCGTGCAAGCCGCACGGCTGCGGCAAGGCCAGCTGCCTCGCGCAGACCCCGTCCTTCGGGACCTGCAGCTACCTCCAGACTTCGGGCGCGCCCGAATACCTCGGCGCGTGCCTGCACAACTCCGAGAATCCCGGCGGCTCGCCCGGCGCGGGCGCGGTCGGCGCGACGTGCGATCCGACCAAAGTCATCACGAGCGACTGCAAGACCTCGTTCTGCGAGCCCGCCACGAGGAAATGCACGGACGTCTGCTGCGTCGACCTCGACTGCGCGCCGTACGCGGGCACCAAGTGCCGCCCGTCCGCCAACCCGCACTACCTGACCTGCCAGTAGACCCACGAGCCAACGAGCCAACGAGAGGGGCGAGAGATGTCGCGCTACCGCGCCGCGTTCCGGTGCTTCGCCGGCTGCGAAGGCAGCTATCCGCTCACGCAGCCGATTTACCGCTGCCCCACGTGCGACGGCCTCCTCGAGGTCCGCCACGACGTGGACGCGCTCCGCACGCGCAGCGCAGCTGCGTGGATGAAGCTCTTCGACGAGCGCTACAAGCGAACGCAGTGGCCGTACGGCTCGGGCGTGTGGGGCAAGCGCGAGTGGGTCGCGCCGGAGGTGCCGGACGAGCTCATCGTGTCGACCGACGAAGGCGGCACGAACCTCTTCTGGGCCGAGCGCCTCGGCAAGGAGATCGGCGTCTCGGACTTGTGGGTCAAGCAGTGCGGCAACGCGCACTCCGGCTCGTTCAAGGACCTCGGCATGACCGTGCTCGTCAGCGTCGTGCGCCAGGCGATCGCAGAGGGCGCGCTCAAGGCGCGGGTCGTCGCGTGCGCGTCGACGGGCGACACGAGCGCGTCCTTGGCCGCGTACGGGGCGGCGTGCGGGCTGCCGGTCGCCGTGCTCTTGCCCCGCGGGCTCGTGTCGACGGCGCAGCTCGTCCAGCCGCTCGCGCACGGCGCGACGGTGCTCGCGCTCGACACCGACTTCGACGGCTGCATGGCCGTCGTGAAGGAGCTCGCCAAGCGCGAGCTCGTGTACCTCGCCAACTCGATGAACCCGCTGCGCATCGAGGGGCAGAAGACCGTCGCCATCGAGATCGCGCAGCAGTTCGACTGGGAGGTGCCGGACTGGATCGTCCTGCCGAGCGGCAACCTCGGCAACGCGGCGGCGATGCACGCCGGCTTCAAGATGATGATGGACCTCGGCGTAACCCAGCGCCTGCCGCGCTTGTGCATCGCGCAGGCGGAGAACGCGAACCCGATGTACCGCGCGTTCGTGGCGCGCGAAGACGCGGTCACGTCGATCAAGGCGAAGAAGAGCCTCGCGAGCGCCATCCAGATCGGCAGCCCGGTGAGCGCGCCGCGCGCGATGGCGGCGCTCAAGGCGATGAACGGCCTGGTCGAGCAGGCCACCGAGGACGAGCTCGCCGACGCGTGCGCGCGCGCGGACCGCACCGGCCTCTACACCTGCCCGCACACCGGCGTCGCGCTCGCGGCGACGTTCAAGCTGCGCGCGCGCGGCCTCGTCGAGCCAGGCCACCGCGTCGTCGTCGTGTCGACGGCGAACGCGCTCAAGTTCACCGAGTTCAAGATGGGCT
This sequence comes from Myxococcales bacterium, assembly GCA_043785185.1. GTDB lineage: Bacteria > Myxococcota_A > Polyangia > Polyangiales > Polyangiaceae > JANYHK01. Next base: position 6,703 of record JAYVXL010000879.1, on the reverse strand, counting down.
ACCACGAGCGGACGCTCGGCGTGGAGAGCCGGCGCGCGAACGCGCCGGTGAACCTGCCGCCCGACGTCGACGCCGTCAGCGCCGCGATCGGCCGCATCGCCGCAGCCCCCGTGCGCTGATGCGCGGAGCGGCCCTCGCCTCAGCCCCTCAACCTCTCAGCCCCCGGCGTCCGCGGCGTCCCCGGCGTCGGCAGCGTCGGCGCCGGCCTCGGAGGCCGCCTCCGTCGCGCCGTCCGCGGCGTCCGCGGCGGCGCTGTCCTGACCGGCCTCCTGCGCGGCTTCGACGGGCGCGTCACCGGCGGCGTCACGCGCGCCGCCCTCGAGCGGCGTGATCGTTTGATCGGGGACGTCGACGTCACCGAACGACGCGTCGAGCGCGCCGCCATCGATCTTCGCGCGGTCAAACTCGACCGCGAGCTCGCAGCCGATCGCGCCCGCGCCGAGCAGCGCCGCGAGCGCGGCCGCGCGCGCGCGGCCCCGAGCGCGCGCGTGGGCAGGCGGGGGGAGACGGCGGGCGCTCACCCGGCGCCGTCGGCCGCGTCGGCGGCGTCGGTTGCGTCGGTTGCGTCCGAGCCGGCGTCGCCGACCGCGCCATCGTTCGCGTCGACGCCGGTGTCCGTACCGGTGTCGCTTCCCGTATCGGCGCCGGTGTCCGTGTCGGCGTCGCCGCTCGAATCCGTGCCCGTGTCGACCGCGGCGTCGCCCGAGTCCAAGTTGCCCGCGTCGGTGCCCGCGTCGGTGCCCGTGTCGGTGCCCGTGTCGGTGCCCGCGTCTGTGCCCGTGTCCGTGTTCCCCGTCACGTCGGCGGGGGCGTCCACCGTGCTGTCCGTCGCGCGGACGTCGCTCGACGCGTCGACGGCGTCCGAGGGGATCTTGCTTCGGTCGAAGTCGGTCGCGAGCTCGCAGCCGCCGACGACGGTGAGCGTGACGGTCGTGAAGGCCAGGAGCGCGCGTTTGCGGGGGATTTGCATGGATCGCCTCAGAACCGGAGCGTCGCGCCGGCGCCGCCGCCGTGCGGCGTGACGATGGGGGTGAAAGAGAAGTCCTTGGACTTGAGCTTGAGCGTGGACGTCGCCTTGGCGGCGAGGACGGGCTTGCTCGCCTGCGCGCTCGCGCCGGACGACCCGCTACTGAAGAACAGGACCGCGCTGGTGACACCGAGCGTGACCGCGACGCCGAACGCCATGTCGGCGATGAGCGCGTGGTTCTCGCCGTCGTCGGCCTTCGCCGCCGTCGGGCTCTTGTCGAAGTCGCTCTTGTCGCTCAGCGCCATGACGCCGAACACGGTGCCCACGCCGAGGGCGACGACCGCGAGGCCGCCAGTCACGAGCGCGGGGACGACGCTGGAGCTCTTCTCGACGACGGGCGGAGGCGGCGGAGGCGCCGGCAGCGCCGCGACGGGCTCGGGGGGCGGAGGCGGCGGAGGCGGCGCGGGCTTCTCTTCGAGCTCGGCGCGCAGATCCTGCTTCGACGCGAACGCGACGTCCAGGTCCTTCTCCTGCGGGACGCGGTTCTCCGCCGAGAGCTTGAACGTGTGGCGGCCGGGCGGGGCGTCGACGTCGGTCGGCGTCGTCGCGGGCAGCACCTTGCCGTCGAGCGCGATCGTCGCGCCCGGCGGCGTCGTCTCGACGTGGACCTTGCCGGGGATCGCTTTGATCGCGGCGACCCGGCGCTTGATCTCGTCGCCCTGCTCGGCGAGCTTCGGCGGGACGTCGGCGAGGAAACGCTCGTAGGCGACGACCGCGTCCTGCAGGTGCCCGAGGTTGTCGTGGCAGAGGCCGATGTAGCGCGCCGCTTGCGGCGTCTGCTTGACGCCGTCGGCGGCGAGGAAGTCGGCGAGCGCGTTCGCGTAGTCGTTCGCCTTGAACTTCTTCTCGCCGTCCGTGTACGCCTTCTTCGCGTCGACCTTGCCGCCGGTCGCGGCGGCAGGCGGTGCGGCGGCCTTCTTCGGTCCCCCTGCGGCCGGCGCCGGCTTGGGCGCGCTCGTCTGCGCGTGCGCGGAAGTGACGAGCGACCCGTCGCCCCCGTAGGCCACGCCGATCATGCCCGCCAAAACAGCGGCGACCATCTTGCCAACGACCCTGGTCCGTCGCGCCATGTCCCTTGCTCCTCGATTCGCGGGGGTGCCCCGCGGCCCCGATAAGGTACAAGACGCGGACAGAAAAAAGCTAGCCCCTACGCACGCTTTGCGAAGCCCGGGGCGCTAGCTCGTCTCCTCTACCTACTCTACCAACTCTACCCGGCCGGCGCCGCGTGCGACGGCTCGACGAGCTCGACGAGCACGCCGCCCGTCGCCTTCGGGTGAATGAACGCGACCTTGTGCCCGCGCGCGCCGGCGCGGGGCGTCTCGTCGATGAGCGGCACACCGATACCCTTCAAAAAGGCGAGCGCCGCCTCGATGCCCTCGACCTCGACGGCGATGTGGTGGAGGCCCGGCCCGCGCTTCTCGAGGAATTTCACGAGACCCTCGTTGCCGCGGGGGCTGATGAGCTCGATGTTCGACTCGCCGATGGGCAGGAGGATGGCCTCGGTCTTCTGCGAGGCGACCACCTCGCGCTCGCGCCCCTCGAGCCCGAAGACCTCCTTGAACTTGGCGGCGGCGGCGTCGATGTCGCTCACGCACACGGCGACGTGGTCGATCTTCTTGATCGTGAACATGGCGCTTTCCTAGCACGTTTGCGCGCGGCGAGGCCCCGCGCCGCGGGCCTCTTTCACATCGTTTTCACCGCGCTATCGCCGAACTTTCATCCGGCCTGCGCGCGCGATTCACCTGCGGCCCGCAGGTTGTCTCTCATGAACGTGCGAGACCTGGCCCTGGAGACGATCAAGCGCCCCGCCATCGCCGCGCTGCACCGCTCGGCCCGCGGCGAGGCGGCGCTCCTTCGCGTCTACCTCGAGGGGGAGGAGCAGGCCGAGCGCGCCGTCCTCATAGGCCCCGTCACCGAGTCCGCGCCGCCGTGGCTCGCGCGCTGGCTCGCCAAGCACAGCGCCGACGAGGCGCGCCACGCCGATCTCCTCCGCGCGCGCATCACCGACATCACCGGCGACGCGAGGCCGACCACCGGCAAGATGGACCCGATCAGCCGCTGGAAGCTGCGCCGCCTCCGGCGCCTCGCCCGCGCGAGCGCGCCCTCCTTCCGCGAGGGGCTCCTCGTCCCTCTGCTCGCGATCGCGTGGCGCATGGAGCAGATGGGCGTGAAGGTCTTCCGCCGTCACGTCGACGTGCTTCGGCAGATGCAGCGGACGGGCAAGGACACGCCGACGCTCCCGCTCCTCGAGAAGATCCTCCGCGACGAGCGCGGCCACGTGCGCGCGTGCGAGCACGCGCTCGCGCGCCTGGTCACCGCGCCGGAGCAGAACGATCTCGCGATGCTCGTGTTCCGCATCGACCGCATCGAGCGCGCGTTCGGCGTCCTCGGCGCCGCGGTCCTCTTCACCATGGGAGTCACGTTATGGGCGCTGCAGCCGTCATCCGTCCGCGCATCGTCTACCTCGCCCTCGCCGACGCGCGCGGTCACTTGATGCGCGCGCATCTCGTGCGCGGGCTCTGCGCCGCGCGCGGGGTGGACGTCGACGTCGTGACGACGTCGCGCGAAGGGCAGGCGTTCCTCGCCGCGATGGGGACGCCGAGCGCGCTCTTGAGCGAGCACTTCGCGGTCGCGTTCGAGGGGTGCCACGACATGGACGCCGCGCGCACCGACGCGCGCGTGCTCCGCTACTACCTCGACCCGCGGCGCGGGCTGCGGGATCTGAGGACGATCCTCGCGATGGCGCGCGGCGCGCGGTTCGTCGTGTGCGACTCGCTCCACCCTGCCCTCTTGGTCGCGCCGCTCGTCACGCATCTCCGCGTCGTGCACGTCTTCGGCGACAACATCTGGCGCGCCGCGCACGGGAACTTCGAAGGCCGCGCGCCCGCGTGGTTCGACCGCATCTACAAGCGCGCGCTCGGGCGGATGCGCGACGCCTCGTTTGCGTGCATCGTGCACACGATCGAGCCGCGGCGGTTCGCGGGCACGGGCGTGCGCGCGCTCCCTCCGATCCTCCCCTCCCCCGCGCGCTCGCCCGCGGAGGTGCGCGCGTCGCTCGGCCTCGGGCCGCACGCCCTCCTCGCGGCCGCGTACCTCAACCCGCACTTCAAAGACCCGCGGGTCGCCGGCGCGCTCGAGGCGGCGCTCGCGCGGCGCGGCTACCGCGCGGTGCTCGTCGGCGAGGGCTACGCGGGGCGACCCGGGTGGCGGGCGGCCGACCCCGACTTCGCGAGCGTCGTGCGCGCGGCGGATCTCTTCGTCTCCGGCGCCGGCATGGGCGCGCTCGCGCAGGCCCGCGTCTTCGGGACGCCGCTCGTGGCGCTGCTCGGCCGGCAGCCCGAGCAACAGGAGAACGCCGCCGCGCTCGCCCGCACGCGCGCCGCCTTCGCGAGCGTGCCGCTCGCGTCGCCCGACCTCGGCCTCGTCCTCGACGAGGCGATCGCGACGGCGACGCGCCCGCGCGCGGGCCATCCCCCGCTCCGCGTCCTCGGAGGCACCGCCGCGCTCGTCCACGACGCATGGGCGAGCACCTTCCTCGATCTCGTCACCCTCACCGAACAAGGAGCCCATCGTGAAGAACCCCGACGCCAAGGCATCGCTCGTCCTCGAGACCAACAACCTGCACGGCGACGCGCGCGCGAAGGACGGTCCGCCGCGTGACCTAAGGGCCCGCGCGCGCCGGGTCACCGACAGCCTCGCCGAGCTGCTCACGCACCTGCGCGCGCAGACGACGCCGCTGGCCACGCTCGCGGAGCTCGTCGTGACGCACGACGGCCTCTCCGAGCTCGATCGCGCGCGCCTCGAGCGCGCGGCCGGTCGGGCGATCGCGTTCGTCGAGCTGCCGGAGGGGACGGGCTACTACGCGGCGAAGAACCGCGGCTTCGAGGCGACCACCGCCGACGTCGTCGTCTTCGGCGACGCGGACTGCTGGCCGGAGCCCGCCTGGCTCGCCCACCTGACCGAGCCGTTCGACGATCAGGAGACCCAGGCCGTCGCCGGCCGAACGACCTACCGCGACGATCTGCTCGGCACCGCGGCGACGACCATCGACTTCATGTACTTCCCGAGCCCGCTCGCCGCGCCCGGCGGCGGCGAGCACGCGACGCGGAACTTTTACGCGAACAACGTCGCCTTCCGGCGCGCGACGTTCGAGCGCATGCGGTATCTCCTGGGCGGCGCGTTCTACCGCGGCAACTGCCAGGTGCTCGGCCTCGCGCTGCAGGAGGCGAAGATCCCCGTCGTCTTCGCGCCGAAGGCGCGCACGACGCACCGCTTCCCCGACGACGCGCGCGACTTTCTTCGCCTGCGTCTCCTGCGCGGCGCCGACGCCGTCGCCCTCGCGCCGCACCTCGGGCGCGCGTACCTGCCGAAGGCGCTCGCGCCGCTCGCGAACGTGCCGGGGCTCGAAGCCGTGGTCCTGGGCTCGCGCCTCTTCTTCAGCCTCGGCTCGATCAACGGGCAGGACATGCCCGAGGTCCGCGGCGCGCGAAAGCTCGCATGCGCCGCGCTCATCGCCGGCATCTCGGCGGTCGACGCCGCCGGCGCCGTCCTGAAGCGCGCCCGTCTCGCGCACCTGATCACGCGCGAGGACGTGGACACCGTCGCCCTCGGCTACCACGCGAACAGGGACGCGCTGGCCACGGCGGAGACGCGCGCGACCGCGCGCGCCCGGAGCGCCGCGTGATCTGAACGGCGTCCTCGGGTGGGTGGACGCGACGCCTACGCCTGCGGGTGATTGAGCATCAACACCGTGCGATCGATCTCGAAGACCTTCTCCTTCACCTTGCGCGCCTCGTCTTTCTTGCCGAGCTCCGCGGTGAAGAGGTCGTCCGCGCGACCGGCGGCGAGCAGCGCGGCGGGCGGCGCGTTCTTCGTTCCGACGAGGCGGAAGGTCACGCGCGACGCGCTGGCGTCGTGCGGCTCTTTGGAGAGAACCTTGCTCGCCGCGAAGAGCGTATCGCCGGCGACGACGCCGCTCGGGTGCGCCCCGTTGTCGTAGCCGAGATCCCACACGACGTTGCCGCACGTGTCCCGGCTCGCGAGCGACGCGACCCACGCGAAGACGAGCCCGCCGTAGACGACGCGCGTGCCGGCGAAGCTCGCGCCCGGCGCGCGGCAGTACACCTCGTCGTAGTGGAGCGGGTGCGAGTTGCGGACGAGGAACGTGAGCTGCATGTGCTCCGCCTCGCTGACGGTGCGGCCGGGCTCGTGGGCCACGACCATCCCCGGCTCGAAGTCGCGCGCGAACCCTGCGAAGCCGGCGCGACGCTTGGGCACGCGCAGGAACTCGCGGAGCTCCGGCGGGATGTGCGACGGCGGCGGGACGCTGCGCCGCGACGGCGGCCCGCCCGCCGCGATCGCCACGTCGTACGGCGACGGCCGCCGCCCCGCGAGGTGGCCGCCCGCGCGCACGAGCGCCTTTCGCTCGAACGAGCACACGACGTGGTCGTTCTGGCATCGCACGATCGTGCGCACGTGGACGACGCCGCGGTCGCCGCTCGACGCGAGCTTCTTGCCGAGCACCGTGCTCGCCGCCGTCAGCGTGTCGCCGGCGTACGCCGCCTCGGGGAACTTCACGTCGATGTACGCGAGGTGCGCGATGGCCTGCTCGGACACGTCGTGGACGCTGAAGCTGAGGCCGAGGTTCAAGAGGAGCAGCGAGTGCAGCGGGCGATC
>JAYVXL010000878.1:0-3196 GCA_043785185.1 Myxococcales bacterium | reverse complement strand
GATGTTCTTCTCCGCGAACGCGGCCCACGTCGGCAGGTAGCCGGTGGCGAGCTCCTCGCGGACGCGCTTCTTCTCCGCCGGATCGCTGATGCGGATCGTCGGGCCGACGACGGCGCGCAGGTCCTCCACGTGCGCCATCATGCCCTCGTGGCGCGCAGCCTCGTGCGGCTCCTGCGGGTGCAGGCCGTGCTGACGCCCGATGAGGAGAAGGATCGCGTTGGAGTGCGCGAGGGGCGCGTGGCCGGGCGCCTCGTAGATCGGCATCGAGCCGTACGGGGTCGTGGGCTTCAGCGCCGCCCACTCCGGGAACTTCACGCGAACGTCGTCGAAGTCGACCCCGGCGAGGTGGAGGGCGAGACGGCACTCTTCCCCGCGGCTCATGGGCGCGTCGAAGTACGTGAGCTTGGGCTTTGACATGGCGGCCAACCTAGGAGGCCGAGGGGCCAACGTCCAGAGCACCCTGCGAAATGCAGTAGAGTTCGCCGCATGCGCGCCCGCCCGCCTTCGCCCTCGGTCGTTTCGCCCGCCTCCCCCCTCGTCGTCTCCGCCGCCCTCGTGCTCACGCTCGTGTCGAGCAGCAGCTGCGGCGGTCCGGACGCGCCGCCCTTGGCTCCGACGCCCCCCACGCCGAAGACCGCCTCGGCGCCGCCGGCGCCTGCGCCGCCGCCGGTGCCCCACCGCGTCCCGCCGCCGTCGGGCGTGCCGGCGAGCTTCATGGACCCCGACGTCGACCCGTGCGACGACTTCTACGCGTACGCGTGCAGCGGCTGGAGGAAGGCGACGCCGCTCCCCGACGACCGCGCGCGTTACGGCGCGTTCGAAATGCTCGCCGAGCAGAACCAGACCAAGCTGCGCGGCTACCTCGAGCAGGCGATGAAGAACGACCTCGCCACGCCCTACGCGGCGAAGCTCGCCGACTACTACGCCGCGTGCATGGACGAGGCGGCCGTCGAGAAGCGAGGCGCGGCGCCGCTGAAGGCGCCGTTCGCGATCGTCGACCGTATCCAGGACAAGGCCGGAATCGGGCGCGCCGTCGTCGAGCTGACCCAGCAGGGCTACGGCAGCGTCGTCGTCTCGTTCGGCTCGGTGCAGGACTACGCCGACGCCTCCATGGTCATCGGGCAGCTGTCCGCCGGCGGCCTCGGCCTGCCCGATCGCGACTACTACACGAAGGGCGATCCCAAGAGCCTCGAGATCCTTGCCGCGTACGAGGCCCACGTCGCCGCGACGCTGAAGCTCGCCGGCGAGAAGCCGGAGCTCGCCAAGGCGGTCGTCGCGATGGAGACGGCGTTCGCGAAGGCGCGCCTGCAGCGCGCGGCCTTGCGCGAGCCGAAGAACCGCTACCACAAGCTCGACGTCGCGGGCGTCGCAGCGCTCGCGCCGACGGTGCCGTGGGCGCAGCTGGTCGCGGCCATGGGCGTCCCGAAGACGGCGCCCGTGAACGTGGTGGAGCCGGAGTTCATGAAGGCGCTCGAGGAGCGCATGGCCGTCGCGCCGCCCGCCGAGTGGCGCGCGTTTCTCAAGTGGCAGATCGTCCACGCGATGGCGCCCGGACTCCCGAAGGCGTTCGTCGACGAGGACTTCGCGTTTCGCAGCAAGAACATCTCCGGCGAGAAGGCGCAGCTGCCGCGGTGGAAGCGCTGCGTGGCGAGCGCAGATGGGTCGCTCGGCGAGGCGCTGGGGCGGCCGTTCGCCTTGCAGACGTTCGGCGCCGAGGGCAAGGCGCAGAACCTCAAGATGATCGAAGCCATCGAGCAAGCGATGGACGACGACCTGCGCGGCCTCGCGTGGATGGACGCGGGCACGCGCGAGCGCGCGACGTACAAGCTGAAGCACCTCACCAACAAGATCGGGTTCCCTGCGACGTGGCGGAGCTACGACGCCCTCGAGATCGTCAAGGGAGACCACGCCGGCAACGTCCGGCGCGCGGCGCTCTTCGAGCAGCGCCGCCGCCTGGCGCAGATCGGCAAGCCGGTCGACCGCGCCGAGTTCAACTGGACGCCGCCGACCGTGAACGCCTCGTACAGCTCGTCGATGAACGCGATGACCTTCCCCGCCGGCATCCTCCAGCCGCCGTTCTTCGGCCGCGAGCGGCCGTTCGCCGTGAACTACGGCGCCATCGGGGTCGTCATGGGCCACGAGCTCACGCACGGCTTCGACGACCAGGGCCGCAAGTTCGACGGCGACGGCAACCTGAAGGACTGGTGGGACCCGCAGGTGAACGCCCGATTCGAGGAGAAGGCCGCCTGCGTCGGAGACGAGTACGCGTCCTTCGTCGCCGCCCCCGACGTGCACCTGAACCCCAAGCTCACGATGGGCGAGAACCTCGCGGACTTGGGCGGCGTGAAGCTGGCGCACGCGGCGATGCAGCGCCTCCCCGAGCAGGTCGCCGCCGCGCCGGGCGAGAAGGTCGCCAACGACCGCAGGTTCTTCATCGGCTTCGCGCAGGTGTGGTGCCAGAACGGCACGGAGGAGGACGCGCGAAACCGCGCGCTCACCGACCCGCACTCGCCCGGACGCTACCGGGTGAACGGCGTCGTGCAGAACCTCCCGCAGTTCGCCGCCGCGTTCGGCTGCACGGCCAAGGACAAGATGGTGCGTCCGAACCGCTGCGAGGTCTGGTAGGCGTTTCGAGGTCGCCGAGGCCGTCCGCGCTCGCCTCGTGCGACGCGCGGACGGTCCGAGCAGGCTTCTGCTAGGCCCTTGCTACTTCTTCGCCTCGGCCGCGAGCTTCTCGCGGTACTTCTTCGTCATCTCCTCCTGCTCCTGCTTCGGGACGACGGCGTAGCGCGCGAACTCCATCGTGAACGTGCCCTTGCCCTGCGTGGCGGAGCGCAGATCCGTCGAGTAGCCGAACATCGCGTTCAGCGGCACTTCGCACGTGATGCTGACCGTGTCGCCGGCGACCGTGTCGAGGATGACGCCGCGGCGCTGGTTCACCTGGCCGACGACCGAGCCCTGGTACTCCGTCGGCGCGTCGATCTCGACCTTCATGATCGGCTCCAGGATCGTGGGCGCCGCCTGCGCGTACGCCTCGCGGAAGCCCATGATCGCGGCCGTCTTGAACGCCATTTCGGACGAGTCGACCGCGTGCGAGGCGCCGTCGTTGACGCAGCAACGGATGCCGACGATCGGGAAGCCGATCTGCGTGCCCTTGCGGACGCCCTCTTTGAAGCCCTTGTCGCACGAGCTGATG
>JAYVXL010000877.1:0-10328 GCA_043785185.1 Myxococcales bacterium | reverse complement strand
AAGCGGAGCTTCCGCGTCTTCGGCCCAAGGCCAAGCCGACGCCGGAGGACCGCGTCGCGCTCGTCGCCACGCGCGGCGACGCGGTGCTCCTCGCGCGGCGCCGGCCGGAGCTGCGGTTCGGTGGCCTCTGGGAGCCGCCGGGCGCGGCGGGCCACGCGCCCGAGGCGCTCGCCGCGCTGGCCGGCGCGCCGCTCGCCGGGCTGCGCGAGGCCGGGGCTGTCATCCACGTGCTGTCGCACCGTCGGCTCGACGTGCGCGTCTACGCCGCGACGCTCGCGCGCGCGCCGGCGGCGGCGTTCGCGTCCGCGGAGTACGACGCCCGCGCGCTCGTGCGCCCGGGGGAGCGCGATGGCCGCGGGTTGTCGACGCTCGCGAAGAAGGTGCTCGCGCGCGCCGGCGCGTGAGGCCCTGCGTCAACGCAGTTGCCCTAGGGCCCCAAAGGCTGCATCTTGCGACGGATGCCTCTGCGGCCCCCGCGCGACTCGGCTCGAGAGCTCGTCGGGCGCGCCGTCACGCCGGCGCCCCCGCGTCGTCCGCGCCTGCTCGTCGCCGACGACGACCAGGTAACGCGCGAGCGCCTCGGCGACATGCTCCGCGAGGCCGGCTACGACGTCGAGACGGCCCCGGGCGGCCAGGAGGCGATCGACCGCGTCGCCAAGGGCGGGATCGACCTCTTGCTCGTCGACGCGACGATGCCGCGCGTGAACGGCCTCGAGGCGTGCAAGGTCGTCAAGAGCCTCACCGAGCCCGCGTTTCTGCCCGTCGTCCTCGCCACCGTCCGCACGGATCCGGCGAGCCGCGCGCAGGGCGTGCAGTGCGGCGCCGACGACTATGTCTGCAAGCCGTTCGAGCACGCCGAGGTGCTCGCGCGGGTCGAGGGCATGCTCCGCATCAAGCGCCTCCACGACGAGATGCAGGCCGCCCGGGCCACGCTCGACCGCGTGAGCGTCCACGACGAGCTCACCGGCCTCTACAATTACCGCTACCTGAACGCGCGCCTCGACGGCGAGTTCAAGAAGGCCGAGCGCCAGCACGAGCCCTTGTCGTGCTGCGTCCTCGACATCGATCGCCTCAAGGGCAATAACGAGCGCGGCGGCCGGGCCTTCGGCGACGCGGTGCTCCGCGGCGTCGCCGACGTCATCCGCAAGAGCGTCCGGGACACCGACGTGGTCGCGCGGTACGGCGGCGACGAGTTCCTGGTGCTCCTCCCGTCGACGCACTTCGCGGGCGCGCTCTCCGTCTCCGAGCGCATCTGGCGAGACGTCGGCGCGCGCGTGTGGGAGCAGGCCGGCGGCGACACCGTCAAGGTCAGCGTGTCGCTCGGCGTCGCGCTCTTCCCGAGCCGCGACGTCCGCTCGAAGGACGCGCTCCTCAAAGCCGCCGACGCGGCGCTCTTGCACGCCAAGCGCGAAGGCGGCGGGCGCCTCTGCGTGTTCCAGCAGAAGGGCTTGATCTACACCCCGAGCGACGCGCCTCCCGACGGCGGCGGCGCCGGCCCGCTCGGCGGCGGGGGCGCCTGAGCGGGGTTATCGAACGGCGGCAGGTCTGGTAACGTCCGCCTCGCGCCATGCGCTCTTGGAAGCTCCTTACGTCCGTCCTCGCCGCGGCCGCACTCACCGCCGCGGCGCCGTCCGTCCTCGCCGGCCCGCTGGATCTCGACGACGACGCGCCGCCCAAGAAGACCGACCCCGCCGAGCCCGACGACGGCGGCATGGGCACGTACAAGGCGCCGCTGGCGACGATCAAGCCGCGCTCGTACACGCTGACCGAGTGCCTCGCGCTCTCCGATCGCAACCACCCGAACCTATGGGCCGCCCGCGCGCGGCTCGCGAGCACGCACGCGCAGCTCGATGAAGTGAAGTGGCTGCCGTTCTGGCAGTGGAACGCCGGCACGAACCTGAGCGTGCTGCCGCCGATCACAGGCACCATCGGTTACACCGCGGCCCCCGTCAGCGCCCTCAGCCCGAGCTTCGGCGCCGGCGTGCAACCGGTCGTGACGCTCGACATCGGCGGCGTCCTGCCGATCTACACGTTCGGCAAGATCGAGGCGGGCCGCCGCGCCGCCGAGGCGCAAGTGCGCCTCTCCGAGTGGGACCTCGAGAAGTGGCGCAACGTCGCCCGTATGGACGTACGCCGCGCGTACTTCGGGCTGCAGTTCGCGCGCGACGCGAAGTACGTCGTGGACGACGCGCTCAGCCGCCTCGGCAAGGCGGTCGACGGCATCTCGAGCAAGATCGACAAGGGCGAGGCGGGCGTCGACGAGATCGACAAGCTTCGCCTGCTCATGTACCGCGACGAGGTGAACGCGCGCGCCGGTGAGGCGGTGCGCGCCGAGACGTACGCGCTCGCGGCGCTGCGCTTCTTCACCGGCGTACAGACGGCGTTCGACATCCCCGACGAGCCGCTCAAGCGGCCCGACGTCGCGCTCGCGCCCGTCGTCCGGTACCTCTCGGCGGCGCGCATTTTTCGGCCTGAGGTCGCGCAGGCGCGCGCGGGGATCGCGGCGCGGCAGGCCCAGGTGGATTTGCAGCGCGCGCGCTATTTTCCGGACTTCGGCCTCGGCGTATCGGCCAGCTACGCCGTCGCGCCGAGCGTGACGACGCAGAACACCGCGCTCTCGCCGAACCCCTTCAACCACTTTTACGGCGCGGCCGGCTTCGGGCTGCGGTGGAGCCTCGATCTTCTGCCGAACGCGGCGCGCGTCGCCCGCACGGAGGCCGACCTCGAAGAGTCGCGCGCTCTCCTCCGCTACGCGCTCGGCGGGATCGGGGTGGAGGTCGAGAACGCGTACGCCGTCGTCCTCGAGGCGAAGAACCGCGAGGAGTCGTGGATGCGCGCCGAGCACCGCGCCAAGCAGTGGATCAGCACGATCCAGGACGCCATCGACCTCGGGACGAAGAACGAGAACTCGATGAACGAGCCGCTCCGCCTCTACGTCAACGCGCGCGTCAACCACATGTACGCGCTCATGGACTACAACGTCGCGCTCAGCGAGCTCGCGCGCGTCAGCGGCTGGGACTCCGCAGCGCCGACGGGCACCTGAGCGACGGCGCGACTAAATCCTGGCTGGCTCCGCCCCCCGCCACTTCGTGTCGGGCCCCCGTGGTTTCGCCTTCGGCGAGCGTCGTGCTGCGCACGCCGAAGGCGCCGTGCGCAGCACGGTTCGCCGAAGGCGAGTCGGGGAGGCTCGAGAGCGGAGCGAGCGAGGGGGACGAAGTCCCCAGCTGAGTAAGAGCGAAGTCACTGAGCGCGATTCGAGGGACGAGAATCGCGCTCAGGGATTTAGGGCGCGCCGCACTGGAACGTCGTGACGCCGGCGAACACGCCGGACCGGCAGGGCTGCAGCCCGTAGTCGGCGCACGTCAGCGTGATGGCGAGCTTGTCGCGTACGCATCCGACGACGTTGTTGCCCGAGCACGCGGGCGTGCAGGGCCCCGAGCCCGGGTCGCAGGCGCGGGACACGTCCCACGGGCGGCCCGCGCGGTTGGGGTCGCACCCTCCGCTCGCGCCGAGCAGCGTCTTGCACGCGACGCTCTCGACGATGCCCGTCGGGCAGCCGATCGCGACGCCGCTCGCGCACTGCACAGCGGCGTCGGGCGCGCACGTCGCCGCGCCCGACGGCTTGCACGCGGAGCCTATCGCCGCCGCGACGCACTTGCCTTGCCCGAAGCCGCTGCAGTCCAGGCCGTTGTCGGTCGTCGTGCCGATGCAATCGTAGAGGGCGTTGCCGTTGCAGCCGGAGTCGGCCGGCTGGCTCGCGGCGCAGACGCTCGGGCTCCCTCCGCAGGCGGTGGTCCCTTCGCAGCGCTTGCTGCCACCCAGGCACGCCTCGCGCGCCACCATGCTCCCGTCGACGCAGTCGGCCGCGAACTTACCGCTCGCCGCGCACCCGGCGTTCTCCCCCGTGGCAAAGCACCCAATCGACTCCTTGCCCGAGATGCACGTGTTGACGTCGCCGCACGTCGTCGCGCGCTGCAGGCAATCCCAGAAGTCGTGGACCACGCCGAGGGCCGGCTGATTCGGGGTGACCGTGCAGTCGTAGACGCGGAGCGCGTCCTCGTAGCAGCGCCCGAGCGCATTCTCGCCGAAGCCGCTCGCGCAGGCGCCGAGCCACGCGCACGCGCGGAGGGCCGTCGTGTTGGCGACGCCGCTGCTCCATGCGCAGAAGTTGGTCGGCGCGGAGTCCACGACGCTGCTGTCGCCCGGCGGGGCGCCGCTGTCGCCGGCGTCGCTCCCGTTGCCGCCGCCGTCCCCGGTCCCTTGCCCGTCGGCACCGGGCCCGTCCTTCTTTGCGTCGGGGCCGGTCGCGCCCGGGCCGTCGGTCGTCGCATCGGGGAGCGCGGCGCACGCGTCGCCGGCCGGATCCGCGCGGCACGCCGAGTCGAAGTCCGTCGAATGGAAGAGATCGATCCCGCACGCCGCGAGCGGCGCGCCGATGAGGAACGTCGCGGTGAAGAGTCGCGCGCGCATCAGAAGGTCCCCGCGAGGCCCGCCGCCGCGGGCGCGACGAAGAAGCGCCCCGAGGTGCCCGACGTGCCCTTCGCGCTCGGCTTCGCCCACGCGATGATCGCGACGGTCGTGAGCGCCGCGCCGCCGATCCACGCGCCGAGCGCGAGCGTGTCCCACGTGTGCACCGGCGTCTTCAGATCTTCGCACGCGCCCGGCGCGCGCGTCGGGCACTGCGCGCGGAAGTCCGACTGCGCGCCGTCCGCGACGAGGAACGCGCCGACGCCCGCGCCGACGAGCACGACGGCTCCCGCCGTCGCGACGATCGCGAGCGTCTTGCCGCCGCCGGCGGGCGGCGGGGTCGGGGTCGGCTTCGTCGTCGTGCTCGCGGCCGGCGTCGCGAGCGGCGTCGCCGACGGCTTGGACGTCGCGATCGGGACCGGCGCGGGCGTGGCCTTTCCCTCGGGCTCGAGGACGATCTCCACCGGCGTGATCTCGCGCTCGCGCGCGGTCACCGTCTGCGAGAACGCCTTGCGCCCGGGCGCGTGCGCCTCGACGGTGTGCGCCTTCGCGTCGACGGGCATCTCCGCCGAGAAGAGGCCGGGCGCGAGCGCCTTGCCGTCGAGCGCGACCTCGAGCCCCTTCACGTCGGTCGGCGCCTTCACGAGGAGGCGCGGCACCCGCTCTTGCAGCGCGGCGATGGGCTCCTTCAGGGCGCTGAGCACCTCGCGGTTCTTCTCCTCCGCCGCTTGGCGTTCGGCGAGCGCGTAGTCGGCGAGCGCGGCGACCAGCTGGCCCGTCTTCTCTTCGCACACCGCCACGTGGAAGCGTACGCCGGGGGTGACCTTGATCTGCGTGACGCGCTTCAGCTTCTCGAGGGCCGCCGGCCAGTCCCCGGCCTTCTCGTCGCTCTGCGCCTTGCTGAAGAGCTCGCGGGCCTCGCGGAGCTCGGCGCCGGTGGGCTCGGCGGCCAAGGCGCCGCGAGTGGCGACGAGCATCGCGACGACGCGGAGGGCCGCGCGCCCCGTGCCCATCCCGTGGCTGACCGTCCCCGTCCGTCGCATCTCCCCCCTCTCTACCCGGTCGGGCGCGGCGCGTCGAGATCCGGCACACCCGCGCGGGCGTGAGGGTCCGCGAGGCCGTCGACCTCGCGCTCTCGACGACGCTCGGCGCTCAGCCTCCGTCGCGCCCGCCGCCGCCGCCGCCGCCGCCGCCGCCCCCACCGCCCCCACCGCCGCCACCACCGCCACCGCCGCCACCGCCGCCGCCTCCGCCGAGGAGACCGCCGAGGACGGAGGTGCAGGCGGCGCCGCACTTGCCGGTGATGCAGGTCACGATCGTGAGGAGCGGCAAGAGCCCCGCCGGATCCGGCGAGCACTGCAGGAGGCACGCCGGGCTGGTGTTTCCCGTGGCGAAGCATTTCTGCGCCGCGCACTGCAGCGTCGTGCGGCACGTGACCGACTGCACGCACGTCAGGATCGGCGCACCGCACTTCTGAATGACGCACGCGCCGCAGTCCGCGAGGCTCGCCTCGCGGCCGGCGTCGACAGGCCCCGTCTCCGGCGCGGCGTCGGCGGCCGCGTCCTCGGGGACGGTCGACGCGTCCGTGCCGGCGTCTGTGCCTTCGCCCTCGACGACGATGATGTCGAGGGGGCCACGGCTGCCGCACGCCACGCCGGCGCCGCCGAAGACGGCGAGCCAGACCACCAGAGCACGGGGCGCGCGGCTGAGCGGCATCGGCCGGCAGCTTACGCCCGGAAAAGTACGTGTAAAGCGAACATTGGGCGGTATCTTCGCGCCATGACTCCCGCCGCCGTCTCCTCGCCCGATCACTTCCGGCGCGCGTGCGACGAGGCGCGCGCGCGCGGGGAGCGGGTCGGGCTCGTCCCGACGATGGGCGCGCTCCACGAGGGCCACCTCGCGCTCGTGCGGGCCGCGAAGGAGCGCGCCGGCTTCGTGGCCGTGTCGATCTTCGTCAACCCGACGCAGTTCGGCCCGAACGAGGACTTCGCCAAGTATCCGCGCGACCTCGCGGGCGACCGCGCGAAGCTCGCCGAGGCGCGCGCCGATCTCGTCTTCGCGCCCGACGCCCAGGCGATGTACCCGAGCGGCGAGGAGACGCGCGTGCGTGTCGGCGCGCTCGCCGCGTCGCTGTGTGGGCCTTTCCGCCCGGGGCATTTCGAAGGGGTCGCCACGATCGTGACGAAGCTCTTTGCGTTGACCGGTCCGTCGGTCGCCGTCTTCGGGAAGAAGGACTATCAGCAGCTCGCGATCCTCCGGCGCGTCGCGCGGGATCTCATGCTGCCCGTCGAGATCGTGGGCCAGCCGATCGTGCGCGAGCGGGACGGGCTCGCGATGAGCTCGCGCAACGCGTACCTCTCCGCGGGCGACCGCACCAAGGCGCTCGCGCTCTCGCGCGGCCTGTCCGCCGCGGCGCGCGCGTTCGCGGGCGGCGAGCGGCGCGCGGATGTCTTGCGCGGCCTCGCCCGCGCGGAGGTGGACGCGGTGGCCACGTCGGTCGACTACGTGGAGGTCGCGACGCCCGACACCCTCGTTCCCCTCGACGGCGGCGCCCGCGCGGGCGAGCGGGCGCTCGTCGCGATCGCGTGCCGCATCGGCGCGACGCGCCTGATCGACAACGTCGTCCTCGGTGAAGACCCGCCGCCCGTCGCTGGCTGAAGGATTCACGGGAAATCCCGCCGACAAAGCGACCCGATCGCGACCCACCTCGAGCGCGCGCTTCGCGTCGTTTTGTCCGTTGCGGTCGAGCGACGTTCGCTCTACTCCACCGTTCGTGGACAAGACGCGCGGACGCTTCGTGGTGATCGAGGGCATCGACGGCGCCGGCACGACCACCCAGGTCGCGCGGCTCGCCGAGCGCCTGAAGAAGACGGGCGCTCGCGCCGTACGGACGACGCGCGAGCCCAGCGACGGCCCGGTCGGTACGCTCGTGCGCCAGGTGCTCACGGGACGCATCGTCCTCCCCGGCGGGCGCGCGCCGGGGTGGACCACGATGGCGCTCCTCTTCGCGGCGGACCGCATGGACCACGTCGAGAGCGAGATCGAACCGTTCCTCGCGTCGGGCGGCATCATGCTCAGCGATCGCTACGACGCGTCGAGCCTCGCGTACCAGAGCGTGAGCAGCGGCCGCGGCGGCGACGCCACGATCGAGTGGATTCGTTCGATCAACCGCTACGCGCTCCGGCCCGACCTCACGATCGTGCTCGACGTGCCCGCCGAGGTCGGCGCGGCGCGGCGCGAGGCGCGCGGCGAAGCCGCGCAGCTCTACGAGCAGAACGAGGTCCAGCGCGCGCTCGCCGTCTTCTACAGGGAGCTCGCGCGGCACCTCCCGGAGGACCGCATCGTCCTCGTCGAGGCGAGCGGCAGCGTCGAGGAGGTCGAGCGCCGCGTGGCCGCCGCCTACGATGCACACTTCGAGAAGGCCGCGAAGTAGCGGCAAATCGACCGGCCCGCGCCGGGCGACGCTGCGAGGCGCGGCCGGTTTTGCTCGAAAGTTGAATTCTTCGCACGGGCGAGGCAGGGTCTCTGCCATGCGAAGCTCCGCGCGCGTGGGACTCTTCTCCGTTGGGCTCGTGGTCCTCGTCGGCTGCGGCGGCGCCGCCCCCGCGCCCGAGACGCCCGTGCAGGTGGCGGCGCGCCCCGACTCGGTCGCATCGACGCCGGCCCCGCAGCCTCTGCCGACGAACGCGATCCGCCGCTCGCAGGTGCAGGCGGTGCTCAAAGCCGGGCCCGGCGCGTTCCTCCAGCGCGTCACGCTCGACGACAAGGCCGTCTTCCACGCCGGCCGCTTCCACGGCTTCCGGGTCGCGCACCTGAACGACGCGACGCTGCAGGGCGTCGACCTCAAGCCGGGCGACGTGATCACCCACATCAACGGCTTCCCGATCGAGCACCCGGAAGAGGCGCTCGAGGCGTTCAAGTCGCTCGAGGTCTCGAGCGAGCTCCGCGTCGAGTACGAGCGCGACGGCGTGCCGCGCGAGCTGCGCTACGCGATCGTGGATGACGACGGACCCGCCGAGCCCGCGGCGCCCGCCAAGACGCTCGCGCCCGAGCCGAAGCCGGCCGCGAAGCCCCTAAGCCCCGTCAAGTAGTCGGCGCGGCTCCTCGGGCGAGGCGCGCGAGGCCGAGGCGGTCGGTGTCGATGGTCGCCATCGGCGCCGCGTCCTCCGTGAAGCGCAGCATGACCGCGCCGGCGGAAGACACGAGCACGTGCGCCGGATCGATCGCGCCGTGGGCCGCGCCTTCGGCGTGCAGGGCGCGGAGGGCAAGGTCGACCTCGCGCACCTGCGCAGCGGTGAGCGTCGTCGCCGGCGCGCCCGCCGGCGGCTCGAGCCAGATCTCGCCTTGCTCGCGATCGACGCGCAAGACGGTCTGGAGCGACCGGTGCCCCGCGCGTGCGAACGCGCGGGCGCGCGCGAGCGTGCCGTCGGTGAGCGGCACCCGCACGATGGGGCGGGCGATCCAACCGTCGATCGCCGTGCCGTCCTCGCGCAGGCTCACCCGTTCGGCGCGCGGGTGCTCGCTCGGCGCGCGCTTCGGCGCGGGGCGCGGCGCCGCCGGCTCGACGACGCTCGGCCACGGCAACGCGGTGAGCAAGCGCCGCGCGGCGAACGCGTCCGCCGGCCGCCGCGCCGGCTCGACGTCGATCATGCGGAGGACGAGCTCGTCATGGCGCGCATCGAGGTCGCGGTGCGCGCCGCTCGGCAGCGTGCGCGGCGGCGCGCCGGTCGGCGCGTCGGGGCGCTCGCCGGTGAGCATCTCCAGCAGCATCGCGCCGGCGCCGTAGATATCGCTCTTGAGCGTCGCCGGCTTGCCCTCGCGCTGCTCGGGGCTCATGTACGCGAGCGTGCCGATGACGCCGGCGGTCGCCGTCGCCGACAGGTCGCCGAGGTGCGCGACGCCGAAGTCGCCGAGCCGCGCGACGCCTGCTTCGTCGAAGAGCACGTTCGCAGGCTTCACGTCGCGGTGCAGGACGCCGAGGCGGTGCGCCTCCGCGAGCGCGAGGAGGACCGCGCAGGCGATCTCGACGGCGCGCGCCGGGGAGAGCGGCCCGTCGGCCATTCGCTTCTCGAGCGTCCCGCCGCTCATCCACATGAGCGCGATCGCCGGGCCGTCGGGGATGTAGTCGCGCAGCGGCACGACGTTCGGGTGATCGAGGGTGCCCAAGACCTTGACCTCGCGCTCGAAGCGCGCGAGCGCGTCGCGCCCGGCCCCGCGCGCGTCGTAGGCGGCGAACACCTTCACCGCCACGTGCTCGCCGCGCACGCCGTCGATGCACTCCACGACACGCGCGCTCGGGCTCGACGCCACCTCGCGCAGCACTTCGTAGCGCCCGAAGAGACGCGCCTTTACCGCCGCGGGCTGCGGCGACGCGCCTTCGGGCTCGAGCGCGCCGCCGAGCGCGCCGAGCTCGAAGGTCACCTCCGCGAGCGCCTGCGTGAGCCCGAGGGCGCCGAGCGCGCGCGAGAGGAGCGTGAGCGCGTGGCGACGCTCGGGCGCTCCGGTCGGCACCTTTTGGAGCGCACGCGTCGCCGCCTCGATCTTTCCGTAGCGGAGGAGGAGGCCGCCGAGCGCCACGTGCCGCGCCCAGATCGTGGGCTCGCGGCGAATCGCGCTTTCGAGCACGCGCGCGGCGCCGACGACGTCCCCGAGCTCCTCGAGGAGGCGCGCCGCGCGGACCGCGTCGCCGGCGCGCTCCCAGGACGCGGCTGCGCGCGCCTTGTCGGCGGCGGCTTCGTACATGCGCGCGCACCAGTCGTGGTCGCCCCGCCGCTCGAGGCGCGCGGCGACGCGCCCGAGCGCGGTCTTGCCCTCCACCACGAGCGCGAGGGCCTGCGCCGCCTTCGCGTCGTCGCCGCCCG
>JAYVXL010000876.1:0-3202 GCA_043785185.1 Myxococcales bacterium | reverse complement strand
ATCTGCCCCTGACCGTAGTAGAGGCCCGCGCCGAAGTCCGCGGGGCCGAGGTCGTAGTTGATGCGGCCGAGCACGTCTTTGCCGCGGTTCAGGTCGGGCACCAGCGTGAACGTCTTCTCGCCGATCGTCTGGCCGTTGACGACCGCGAACTGGCCGGTGAGCTTGCCCCCGAGCGCCTTCGCCGCGGCGCGCGCGCCGGTGTCGAACTCGCTCGGGAAGAGGTTCTGCTCGCCCCAGCTCCGCTCGATGAACGGGCGGTCGGCGTCGCTCTCGAGGATCTCACGGCTGAACGGCACCTTGAAGATGCCGACGCCGTACTCCGCGGTGAAGTCTTTCGTCCAGTCGACGATGCCCACCGCCTCGACGTTGCGCGCGATCGTGCCGGTGCCGCCGGACGGCCCGCCGGCCGCCGTCGGATCGATCTCGAACACGAAGCGCGCGTGCTCCGACGGCATGAACTCCGTCTTCAGGCGGGCTCGGCGCAAGCGGAAGAACGTGCCGTTCGTCGTCGTGCCGTCGGGCTTCGCGGTGACGTCGTTCGCCGAGATCGAGGCCGGGAGCGCGCCGTTCGTGGCGTTCGGCGACGCGGCGGCGTTGTAGACCTGCCAGAGGAACTGCGGCTGCACGAAGCCCGTGACCCTGAAGTGGCGGAGCCACTGGATACTCTCGCTCTGCTCCTTCTCGATCTGTTCGTCCTTGTTGAGGCGCGCCTCCAGCATCCGGAATCGATTGTCGACCGCGATTTCCTTGTTCGCGTCCGCGGGCGCGCCGGCGGTCGGCGTCGCCCCGGCCGCGTCGGACGGCGGCGGTATCAGCGGCATCAGCGCGGTGCCCGACGTCGACGTCGGCGACTGCGGTGGCGCGCTCGCCGGCGCGACGGGCGCGGGATCGGCGCCCGCGCGCGGCGACGGCCAGGGCGCCGGCTGCTGTGCGCGCGCCGGCGCGCCGAGCGTGAGGACCGTGAGCAGCGACAGCGGGAGGAGCGCGAGGAGGTGCGATCGCATGGCAGCGTTGCGCGCAACGTACCACCGTTTCGTGCGCCGCCTCAGCGGCGTCAGCTCCGCGGGGGCAGCTCCCAGACGCGCGCGTCCTTGAAGATGCGCACGAGCTCGCCGTCCACGTGACCGTCCCTCACGCTGAAGTCCAGGATGTCGAGCGCGCGCTCCACCGGCACCGCTTTTTTGTACGGGCGATCGCTGGCCGTGAGCGCGTCGTAGATGTCGGCGATCGACATCATCTTGCTCTGCACCGGGATCTCCTCGGCGCGCCAACGGTTCGGGTAGCCGGTGCCGTTCAGGCGCTCGTGGTGCGCGCCCGCGATGATCGGCACGCGGCGGAACTTCTTGCCCCACGGGATCTGCGTCAGGAACTTGAAGGTGTGCGAGACGTGCGAGCGGATCTCGTCGAACTCGCCGCTCGTGAGGCTCCCCTTCTTCACGCGGAGCGACATCGTCTCGCGCTCCGTCAGGAGTGGCCGCATCGTGCCGACGCCGTCGGTGAACGATTCGCGCGCGAGCTCCTCGATCCGCTCGAAGTCCCCGGCCGCGAGCACCGTCGGCTCGTTCGCCGCGCAGATCGACGAAAACGCCGCCTCGAGCTCGGCGCGCCGCGCCTCGAGCTCCATGTCGAGCGCGTCGAGCTCCTCCTTCGGCGCGCGCCGCTCGAGCGCGCGCACCTTACGGCGCAGCACGTCGGCCTCGGTGGCCTTGATGACGTAGTCGAAGCGCGAGCGAATGAGCTCGAGCTCCTCGTCGTAGAGCTTCTTCGCTTTGACGAGCACCTTCTCGCGCACGCCGATCTTGCCGAAGTCGTGGAGCAAGCTCGCGTACTCGAGCTCGCGCAGATCTTCGCGCGAGAACATCGCGTCCTTGTACGGGCCGCTCGCGACGCCGTCGACGACGCGCGCGAGGCCGACGGTGTAGTCGGCGACGCGGCGCGAGTGACCGCTCGTCGTCGGATCGCGCGACTCGATCGCCTCGACGCTCGCGCTCACGAAGCCCTCGAAGAGCCGGCGGATCTCGTCGTACAGGAGCGCGTTCTCGAGGCTCGCGCCTGCCTGCGCAGCGACCATGCCGAGGAGCTCTTCGCTGCGCGCGTCGAACGGGACGACCTGGGTGGCGGCGTCCTCTTTCTCGAGGAGCTTCTTCTCCGGGTCCCTCTTCTTGTTGATCAGCTGGATGACGCCGATCACCTCGTCGCGCTGCGAGATGAGCGGCGCCGCGAGGACGCTCCGCGTGCGGTAGCCGGTGCGGTCGTCGAAGCGGCGGTCGAAGCCGAACGGCGAGCCCGCGGGCAGATCGTAGACGTCGGCGATCGCGACCATCTTGCGGTCGAGCGCGGCGCTCCCGGCGATCGAGCGGCGGTTGAGCGGCATCGTGAACTCGCTCGAGTCGAAGCGCACCGAGTCGTTCTGGGCGAGCTTGAAGCGGAGCTGCGGCGTCTTCTCGTCCCCCTCGACGACGTAGATGCTGCCGGCGTCAGCGCCCGTCACGAAGCGGCTCTTCTCGAGGATGATCGACAGGAGCTTGTCGACGTCGCGCTCGGTCGTCATCGCCCGCGCGATGTTGATCAGCTCGCCGAGCTCGTACTGGTAGCGGTTCAGCCACTGGCCGCGCATCTCGGCGCGCGCCTTGGCCTCCATGAGCTCGAACGCGCGCTGCACGGCGAGGTAGAGCTCGTCCTTCGTCGGCGACGCGGGGACGATGCACGCGAGCCCGCTGTTGATCGCGTGCTCGAGCTTCGTGTCGCGCGGGTGGCCGAGGAGGATGAGGAGCGCCCGTGACTCGGCGAAGCGCGCGGTGAACGGGCGGAGCAGCTCACGCCCGCGGTCCCAGACGGCGCTCGGCGCGAGGACGACGGCGAGCTCCTCCTTCGCGCACATGACGAGCAGCGGGTGCGGCCGCGTCGCGCGCGCACCGACGAGCCGCGTCTCCTGCGCGAGCGTAGCCTCGGCGGCGCTCATCGCCGCCTGCATCATCTCGGCGCCGCCCGCCCAACCCGAGTTCGGCCCGGCCTCGCTCAGCTCCACATCGACGCGGGACTCGGACATGCGCGACCCCTCGGCGCGGAGTGTACACTACCCTTCGATGCCCGAGCTGCCGGAGGTCGAGCACGCGCGGCGTTCGCTGGAGCGCGCGTGCAAGGGACGCACGATCGCGCGCGCGGTCGTCCATGACGCGCGCATCGTGCACGGCGGGGCGAA
>JAYVXL010000875.1:0-10355 GCA_043785185.1 Myxococcales bacterium | reverse complement strand
CCGGACCCACGCACGCCGGGCACCCGCCGTGGCACGGGCACGTCTCGATGAGGCGGAGGGCGCGCGCGAGGAGCACGTCGCGCTGCTCGTAGATGCGCTCCGACAACCCCGTGCCGCCGGGCACGTGCTCGTACAGGAAGAGCGTCGGCGAATAGCCGGGCTTGGGCCCGCCGCGCATCTTCTTGGGCGCGCCGGGCAGCGGCGCGCCGTCCTCGTCGACGTCCGCGTCGCCCATCGTCGTGCCGAGATCGCGTGGATCGCACATGAGCGCGAGCGTCGCCACCGTCTCGAGCGCGACGCCGATGCCGCGCAACGCGTCGATCGCCGCCGCGCGTCCGGCCGGCAGCTCCGCGCACGTGCGCTCGGGCACCGTGAGCCAGAACGCCAGCGTGTGCATCTGCATCTCCGGCAGGTGCACGTCGCCGTACCCGCTGTTCTCGTGGGTGTGGAACTTGATCTTCTTGTAGCCGACGACCTTTTCGACGAGGGACACCTCGCCGTATCCGCTCGACCAGTCGCGCGCCGCAACGGCGGGGCCCGTCGCTGTCTCCTCGAGGACGGCGATCTGCGTGTACGTCATCGCGTCGGTCCAATAGTCGGGCGCGACTCTGCGGACGAAGGCTTTGTGGTTCTCGTGGTCGAACTTCTCGACCTGGAAGCACTCGCCGTCGTGCTGGTAGATGGCCTGCTCGTGCACCATCGTGTGCGCGCCGCGCCAGTCGATCTCGGCCAGCACCTTGTGGGCGCCAGCGGCGTAGGTCGAAGCTGCCGCCGATTTGTCCTCGGCGGTCACGTCGACGATGACGACGTTGTCCCAACCGACGCTGCGGAGCGACACGTTGTTCGCCGGGTACGCGTCGGCCGCCCAGTGAAACGTGCCCCCCGACTCGTGCAGCACCTTGTGGTGCGCGAGGAAGCCGAGCGCGTCCGCCGTCTCTGCCGGCGGCAGGACGCCGAACGTCTCGCCGCGCTTGAACGGCAGCTCGAAGGCGGCGCACTAGAGGTGCTGGATGAGGATCTCCGCGTTCTCCGGATCGATCCGCGCCTCTTCGATGGGCGCGCCGAGCAGGTACTTCGGCTCACGCGCCAAGTACTGGTCGAGCGGCGCGCTCGAGGTGACGAGCACGCAGATGCTCGTGTGCCCGCGGCGGCCCGCGCGCCCGAAGCGCTGCCACGTGCCCGCGACGCTGCCCGGGTAGCCGGCGCAGATGACCGCGTCGAGCTCGCCGATGTCGATGCCGAGCTCGAGGGCGTTGGTCGCCACCACGCAGAGGATCTCGCCGGCGCGCAGGCTGCGCTCGATCTCCCGGCGCCGCTCCGGCAGGTAGCCGCCGCGGTAGCCCACGATGCGGCTCGCGTCGACGTCCTTGGCGACCTTCTCGCGGAGGTAGCGGAGCATCACCTCCACGTTGTTGCGCGAGTGGCCGAAGATGATCGTCGGCACCTTGGCGCGCACCAGATCGGCCGCCAGCATCACCGCCTGCTTCACGTAGCTCGCGCGGATGCCGAGCTCGGCGTTGACGACCGGCGGGTTGAAGAGGAAGAAGCGCCGCTCGCCGCGCGGGGCGCCGCTCTCGTTCAAGAGATCGATCGCGCTCTCCGGCATGCCGAAGAGGCGCGCCGCGTGCTCGCGGGGGTTCCCGATCGTGGCCGTCGCGCCGATGAAGATCGGCTCCGACCCGTGGAAGCGCGCGATCCGCTGCAGCCGCCGCAGCACGTTCGCGACGTGCGAGCCGAAGACCCCTTTGTACATGTGCATCTCGTCGACGACGACGTACTTGAGGTTCTGCATCGTCCGCGCCCAGCTCGTGTGGTGCGGGAGGATGCCGGTGTGCAGCATGTCCGGGTTCGTCAGGACGATGCCGCATTTCTCGCGGGCGGCGCGGCGCGCGTCGCCGGGCGTGTCGCCGTCGTAGACGACCGCGCCGCCGAGGGGCCGCCCGCACGCGGCCATCATCTCGCGCACGCTCGTCTCCTGGTCGCGCGAGAGGGCCTTCGTCGGGAAGAGATACATCGCCCGCGCGCCCGGGTCTTCCAGCATCGCCTGGAGCACCGGCAGGTGGAAGCAGAGGCTCTTGCCGCTCGCCGTCGGCGTCGACACGCAGAAGCTGCGGCCGCGCCGCGCCGCCTCGAACGCGCGCGCCTGATGCGTGTAGAGCTCATGAATCCCGCGCGACGCCAGCGCCGCCGCGAGCTCCTTCGCCATGCCGGCGGGGAAGGGGGCCGTGCTCGCCTCCGACCCGGCGAGCAGCTCGTCCGCCGTGAAGCAGGGCCGGACGTAGTTGCTGTCGATCCAGCGCGTCAGCACCGGATCGATGCCGGTCTCGACCTTCCAAGGAGCGCCCTTCGAGCGTGCGGCGGTCATGAGGGATACCTATACAGATGTTCCGTGCGGGGGCAACATCTGGTCACCTCGCTCGGTATCCGGTAGAGAAGCTTGGCTTCTGGTTCTGGTGGTCCTGGTGGTTCTGGCTTCTTCTGGCTTCTGGTTCGCCCGCAGCACGTCCGATGAACGATCCCGAAACGCAAACCCCGCCCGCTTCGCCGCCGGAAACCGCGACCCTCGCCACGGAGGACGCGCCGCCCGACGCCGCGCCGCCCGCCCCGGAGGCCCCACCCGCGGAGAGCCCGCCTCTCCCCGAGGAGCCGCGGCTCCTCGCGCCGGAGGTGGAGCGCCTTCTTCCGCCGAGCGGAACCGCGCGCGTCATCCCCGATCCGGACGGTCCCGGCCGCCCGTCGCCCATCTTCCTCGCGGCCGTCTCCGTCGTGAGCCTCGTCAGCGACGTCGCGTCCAAGCTCTGGGCCGAGAAGAAGCTCGATGGGTACCCGGGGATCGTGACCGTTTGGGAGAACCACCTCTCGTTCGTCCTCGCGAAGAACCGCGGCGGCGCGTGGGGCCTCTTGCAAGGGACCAACGAGAACGTGCGGCGCCCGTTCTTTCTCCTCGTCAGCGCGGCGGCGATCGCGTTCATCGTCGCGCTCTACCGGCGCCTGCAGCCGCATCAGCGCGCCCTCAAGTGGGGGCTGCCGCTCGTCCTCGGCGGCGCGCTCGGCAACGTGTTCGACCGCATTCGCTACGGGCACGTCATCGACTTCATCGACTTCCGCGCGGACGGTCTCAAGACGGCCAACGAGTTCGTCGCCCGCTACGCGAAGGAGCACGTCGTCACCGATCACTGGCCGACGTTCAACGTCGCCGACATCGCCATCTGCGTCGGCGTGGGCCTCATGGCCATCGACATGTTCAGCGCGAAGCGTCGCACCCCGCACCCGCCGGAGGCTGCGCTCCTCGCCGCCGCCGGCGAGCCCGCGAAGGACGAGGTCAAGCCCGACGCGCCCGCCGCCGAGCCCGCAGATCCGGCCGCGATCGTCACGGCCGACGCCCCCGCCGCCGAGACGAAGGCCGCGGACTAGCCAGGATCGTCGATGAGGCCCGAGCTCTTTCGCCTCTTCGATATCGGCTTCCCCGCGTATTTCGTCCTCCTCCTCTCGGGCTTTCTGTTCGCGACGGCGCTCGGTGTCCTCTGGGCGCGGCGCATCGGCCAAAACCCCGACGTCGTCGTCGACCTCGGGCTCGCGATGCTCCTCGCCGGGGTCGCCGGCGGCCGCATCCTCCACGTGCTCGCCGACGGCTACTTCTGGGACTACGTCCACCTCTGCACCGATCCGTCGAAGGTCGATCTGCCCGTCGGCCAAGAGGAGTGCGTCAAGCGCATCGAGGGGGCGTGGGACGCCGCGCGCGCCGTCTGTCACCCGCAGCAAGACTGCCTCGCGTGGGCAAAGTTCTGGGCCGGCGGCCTCACCTACTACGGCGGCTTCCTCGGCGCGGCGGCGGCCGCGTGGTTCCTCCTGAAGCGCGACAAATTCCCGTTCTGGAAGGCCGCGGACATGGCCGGCTTCGCCGTGCCGATGGGCCTCGCGTTCGGCCGCATGGGGTGCCTGCTCGCCGGCTGCTGCTTCGGCGGCGAGACCGGCGCGCCGTGGGCGATGTCGTTCCCGCCGCGAAGCGCTGCGAGCGAGGCGCAGTGGAAGGCGCACACGCTCTCGTCGATGAGCCTGTGGAGCCACCCCGTCCACCCGACGCAAGTGTACGAGTCGGCCGCGTCGCTGCTCGTCTGCGCGGTGTGCCTCCTCTACGTGCACCCGCGCAAGCGCTACGACGGCCAGGTCTTCGCGGCGTTCCTCGTCCTCTACGCCGTCGCGCGATTCCTCCTCGAGTTCCTCCGCAGGGACGATCGCGGCGGCATGCTCGGCCTGTCGACGTCGCAGCTCATCGGCCTCGGCCTCGTCGGCGCGGCGGTCGCCATTCACGTGATCCGAGGCGGGAAGAAAACGTCGTACGCCGAAGCGAAGGCGTCGGGGTAGTCTCCGCGCGGAGGTCACGAACGTGAGCGCAACCATCCTCGACGGCAAAGCCCTCGCCGAGACCGTCCGCGCCGAGGTCAAGGTCGGCGTCGCCGCCTTTCGCGCGGCGCACGGGCGCGTGCCCGGCCTCGACGTCGTCCTCGTCGGCGAGGACCCGGCGAGCCAGGTCTACACGCGCAACAAAGAGAAGGCCTCGAACGAGGTCGGCATGCGCGGGCGGCTGCACCGTCTTCCTGCGGACGCGCCCGAGGCGACGGTCCTCGCGCTCGTCGCGGCGCTGAACGCCGACCCGCTCGTCGACGGCATCCTCGTGCAGCTCCCGCTCCCCAAGCAGGTGAGCGAGCAGAAGATCCTGGATCTCATCCTGCCCGAGAAGGACGTGGACGGCTTCCACCCGATCAACGCGGGCCTGCTCGCGACCGGCCGGCCCGGCCTCGTGGCGTGCACGCCGATGGGCTGCATGCGCCTGCTCGCGCTGGCGCACCCCGGCAAGGAGCTCGTCGGCGCGCGCGCCGTCGTCGTCGGTCGCAGCAACATCGTGGGCAAGCCCGTCGCGCAGCTGCTCCTCGCCGAGCACGCGACCGTCACGATCGCCCACTCGCGCACGCGGGATCTCCCGGCGGTGTGCCGCGAGGCGGACGTGCTCGTCGCCGCCGTCGGGCGCGCCGAGATGATCAAGGGCGATTGGATCAAGCCGGGCGCCGTCGTCATCGACGTCGGAATCAACCGCGTGGACAGCGGAAAGGGCGACGGCAAGACGCGCCTCGTCGGCGACGTCGCGTTCGAAGAGGCCAAGGAGCGCGCGCGCGCGATCACGCCGGTCCCTGGCGGCGTGGGCCCGATGACCATCGCGTGTCTGTTGCACAATACACTCACTGCGGCCACGCGCCGCGTCGCGAAGGGCTGAAGCCATGCGCATCCTCCACACCATGATTCGCGTCGGCGATCTCGCCAAGTCCAAGGCGTTCTACTGCGAGGGCTTGGGCATGAAGCTCCTGCGCGAGAAGGAGTATCCCGACGGCAAGTTCACGCTCGCGTTCCTCGGCTACGGGTCCGAGGACGACACCGCCGTCATCGAGCTCACGCACAACTGGGGGAAGGCGGACTACGTCGTCGGCGACGCGTGGGGCCACGTCGCCATCGGCGCTGTGGACATCGCCGCCGCCGTCGAGCGCGTCCGCGCGGCCGGCGGGAAGGTGACGCGCGAGCCGGGGCCGATGAAGCACGGCACCACCGTCATCGCGTTCGTCGAGGATCCGGACGGCCACAAGATCGAGCTGATCCAGCGCGCATGAGCCACCACATCGGCATGGACCGCGACATGCGCGACATGTGGAAGGGAGCAGTCGATCTACACGGCGGCGATCGCGACGATGTGAGCGCTCACGCGAGGAGCTTGTCGAGCAGCCGATCGAGCGCGTCGAGGTCGGCGTAGGGGATCGCGATCTCGCCCTTGTTCCCCTCGTCGCGGACCTCGACCCTCGTGCCGAGCGCGCGTGCGAGCTTCGCCTCGAGGTCCTTCGTGCTGGTGCTCTTCTCGGCCTTCGCGGCGCCGGCTCCCTTGACCTTGCCGCGCGCGCCCCGCACGAGCGCCTCGGTCGCGCGCACGCTCAGCTTGCCGCGCATCACCTTCTCGGCCAGCTGCTCGATCTTGTCGGGCGCCGCGCCGAGGAGCGCGCGCGCGTGCCCCTCGGAGAGCTCGCCCGTCACGATCTTTGCCCGCACCAGCGGCGGCAGCTTCAAGAGGCGCAGGCTGTTGGTGATCGTCGTGCGGTCCTTGCCGAGGCGCTGCGCGAGCGTCTCCTGCGTGTACGCGTGCTCCTTCACGAGGCGGTCGAGCGCCTCGGCGAGCTCCACCGGGTTCAGGTCCTCCCGTTGGACGTTCTCGATGAGGGCGAGCTCGAACGCCGTCCGCGGCGTCACGTCCTTGACGACGACGAGCACCTCGCGGAGGCCCGCCTTCTGCGACGCGCGCCAGCGGCGCTCTCCGGCGATGATCTCGAACCTGTCGGCGCCGACCGATTTGTCCGCGCTGCGGCGCACCACGATCGGCTCGAGCAGCCCGTATTCCTTGATCGACTGCGCGAGCTCCTCGAGCGCCTGCGCGTCGAAGTGCTGCCGCGGCTGACCCTTCTGCGGGACGATCTTGTCGAGCGCGCACACGAACACGCTTTTGTCGCCGTACATCGAGCTCGCCGCCGGCGCGCTCGGCAGGAGCGCGTCGAGACCGCGGCCGAGCGCGCGCTTCTTCGGATCTTGGCTCATCATGCCGCCCCGCCGGCGTGCGCGAGGAGCATCTCGCGCGCGAGCGAGAGGTAGCCCTGCGCCCCTTTGCTCTGCACGTCGTAGAGGAGGACGGGCTTGCCGTGGCTCGGCGCCTCGCTCAGCCGCACGTTGCGCGGGATGACGGCCTCGAAGACGCGGAAGTGCTTCTTCACTTCGTCGGCCACCTGGTGCGCCAGGTTGTTGCGCGGGTCGAACATCGTCAGGACGATCCCCTCGACCTCGAGCCCAGGGTTGTAGCCGTTCTTCACGCGATCGATGGTCGCCATGAGGTGCGTGAGGCCTTCGAGCGCGTAGTACTCGCACTGCAGCGGCACGAGCACGCAGCCGCTCGCGGTGAGCGCGTTGACGGTCAGGAGGCCGAGCGACGGCGGGCAGTCGATGAAGACGTAGTCGAAGCGCTCTTCGAGGAGCAGCGCGGCGAGCGCGGATTTCAGCCGCGTCGCGCGATCGGCCTCGTCGACGAGCTCGAGCTCGGCGGCGACGAGATCCTGCGTCGCCGGCGCGACGAAGAGGCCGGGCACCTCGGTCTCGACCATCACGTCCTTCAGCGTCGCGCGGCCGATGAGCACGTCGTAGACGCTCCGCTCGCGCGTGCCGGAGCGCACGCCGACGCCGCTCGACGCGTTGCCTTGCGGGTCCATGTCGAGGAGGAGCGTGCGCTTCTCCGCCGCCGCGACGCTGGCCGCGAGGTTCACCGCCGTCGTCGTCTTGCCGACGCCGCCCTTCTGGTTGACGACGCAGATGACGCGCGTCGCGGCCGGCGAGGTCGTCGCCTTGGGAGCCGCTGCCGCGTTCGCCTTCGTCATCGCCCGAGTGATTACCACGAGCGGCGCGCAGGACCGATCGTCGACCGCGCCCTCGCGATCCTATTCCGGAAATCCTCCACGCTTTTTTGGTTGCGCTCGCACCAAGTAGTATGGTGTCGGCAGATGTAGGACAAGACGATGCGAACGAACCTGGCCCACGCACTGCTCGACGATGACTCGCCCAACGAAGGCGCGGCCCGCGTCATGCGCGCCTACTGGCTCGCGCCACGTGTCTCACGGCCCGCCACGATCCTCGCGCTCACCCGGGCGACGACGAACGCACCCACCCACGACCTTACTTCGCGGAGGACTTTCAGCCCATGAGCGTGCCGAAGAATTACCGGAGCATCGAAGAGTTCGAGCGTGAAGAGCTCCGCCCGCAGTTCAAGGTCGGGTTCTCCCTCGACGACCTGATCCAGGAGACGATCTTCGAAGGCAGCGACATGCTCTTCGACGACACCATCGACGAGTACGATCCCGCCGAGGACGACGACGACGACGACGATTGATCCGGTGACTCCGCCCGCCGCGACGTCGCGGCGGCGACGCCTTCGCGACGCAAACCTGACGATGATGACTTAGCTTCGAACGTTCCTCCCGGAACACCCGCGCCCCGGACCTCGCCTCGGTTCCGGGGCGCACTTTTTTTGTGGGTCGAACCCGCAGCAAAACCGGCTGCGGCGTGGCCGTAGGTGCTTGCGGTCTCTTGCCGCTGGGATATGGTGCCGCTCCCCATGCAAGTCACAGTCTCGCGCATTTCTCCCGTCGTCATGGAGCTGTCGGTCGAAGTCCCCGCCGACCTCGTTCGAGCGGAGGTCGACAAGGCCTACCTCAACCTCGCGCGCAAGGCGCACGTGAAGGGCTTCCGCCCCGGCAAGGCGCCGCGCAGCGTGCTCACGCATTTGTTCGGCTCGCAAGTCGCCAACGACGTCGCCAACGCGCTCGTCAACGACACGCTGCCGCGCGTCCTCACCGAGAAGAACGTGACGCCGGTGAGCCAGCCCAACGTCGAGGCGGGCAAGCTCGCGCCGACGGACGCGTTCTCCTACAAGGCGCGCTTCGAAGTGCAGCCCGACATCGAGGACGTGAAGTACGAAGCGTTCGAGCTCTCGCGCCCGCCGTCGGCGGTGACCGACGCGATGGTCGACGAGCAGCTCGAAGGCCTGCGCCTCCGCCACGCGGTGCTGAAGACGCCCGAGCCGGTGCGCCCGAGCAAGGCGGGAGACGTCGTCACGATCGACTTCACGCTCGCGATCGACGGCGTCGAGGCGAAGGACGGCGGAGGGCAGGGGGTCCAGCTCGAGCTCGGCGCCGGGCAGGCGCTCCCGGAGCTCGACGCGGCGCTCACCGGTCACGCCGTCGGCGAGACGGTGACGGCCGAGTCGAAATTCCCTGAAGGGCATCCGCGCGACGACTTCAAGAACAAGACGGGCGTCTTCAAGGTCACGATCACCGACCTGAAGGAGAAGGTCCTTCCGGCGGCGGACGACGAGTTCGCGAAGGACGTGGGGCAGTTCTCGACGATGGTCGAGCTCCGCGCCGACGTGCACACGAAGCTCGAAAAAATGATGAAGGATCGCGCGGAGACCGCCCTCGCCGAGCAAATCGTCCAAAAGCTCAACGACCTGAACCCGTGCGAAGTCCCCCCTTCATTGGTCGAGCAGCAGTGCCGCATGATGGAGCAGGAGATCGTAATGCAGGCGCGGCGGATGGGTCAGCGAATCACGCAAGAGCAGGCGCACTCGCTGCACGACCGCGTCCACGTCGACGCCGAGAAGAAGGTGCGCGCGGGCTTGCTGATGGCTGCGATCGCCCGCAAGCAGGAGTTCAAGGTCGACGACGCCGACCTCGAGAAGGGCCTCGCCGAGCTCGCCGAGGAGACGGGCAAGAACGTCGCGAAGCTCCGCGCGGAGTACCGTGAGAAGAGCAAGCGCGACATCCTCATCGGCATGATCCTCGAGGACAAGATCCTCGACTTCATCGAGTCGAAATCGAAGATCGTCGACGCTCCCATCGACGCCCCACTGGACGCCGGCGCCTCGAAGACCGAGAGTAAAGCCGACGACGCTGAGAAGAAGTCCAAGAAGTCCAAGAAGGACGGCTGAGCCAACCATGAAATTTCCGGAAAACCGCACCCAGGCGATCGCGACGCTCGAGCGCAACCGAGACTTCATCCCGTACCCGACGGTCGTCGAGACGACGCACCGCGGCGAGCGCAACTGGGACATCTTCAGCCGCTTGCTGAAGGACCGGATCGTCTTCCTCGGCACCGAGGTGAACGACGACGTCGCCAACATCATCATCGCCCAATTTCTCTTTTTGGAGAGCGAGGATCCCGACAAGGAGATCATGCTCTACATCAACAGCCCCGGCGGCGTGGTGACGAGCGGCCTCGCCATCTTCGACACCATGGAATACGTCCGCTGCCCGGTCTCGACGACGTGCCTCGGCATGGCCGCGTCGATGGGCGCGGTGCTGCTCGCCGCCGGCCACAAGGGGCGCCGCGGCTCGCTGCCGAACTCGCGCATCATGATCCACCAGCCGTCGGGCGGCGCCCGCGGTCAGGTCAGCGACATCGAGATCCAGGCCCGCGAGAGCCGCCACGCGAAAGACGTCCTCACCGACATCATCGTCGGCGCGACGGGCAAATCCCGCGAGCAGATCTTGAAGGACATCGACCGCGACTTTTACATGGGCGCGTCGCAGGCCAAGGAATACGGCCTGATCGACAACGTCCTCGCCCCCAAGAAGAAGAACGAAATCGCGGTCGTAAAGGACGGCCGCGACAAGGACAAGTAGTCAACTTCCCTGCAACTCCTCGGCAACTTCCCAGACGGTGCCCGCATACTTGCGGCATGGAAGTGCGGGGTCTAAGCTTTCCGGGACGTTAGAGGCGCG
>JAYVXL010000874.1:0-3207 GCA_043785185.1 Myxococcales bacterium | reverse complement strand
GCGCACCTGCATCAAGCTGGTCGCCGCGCGTGGGCGTGTCGCCGATGACCTGTGAGCGCCCACCGCACCCGGCGGGGAGGGCAAGAAGGAGGAGCGCGAGAGCAGAGAGAGCGGCGGCGCGCAGCGAGCGCACGGACATGGGCCACCTCGACATCGACGGGAGACGAGGCGTACCGACGTGGCCTCGCCGCCAACGTCAGCAAGATTTGATCCGCGAAGCGTCCGCCCGCGCGTTTCGGTTCATTTTCCCGGGAACCGGGCGACGCTCCCGTCGTTGGGGTCGCCGGCGCGGTTAGAAAATTCACGGCGCGCGGAGCACGTCGCCGCGCGCTCGGGCACCCTAAATGGGAAGCGCCGGAACACCCGCGGGTGATCCGGCGCCTCGATCTGATCAGGCGAGCTCTCGGCGCGTCGCGCCGAACGCGCGCTTACTTCGCCGCGGTGGGCGGCGTGGCGGCCTTCGCGGCGCCGGGCGCGGCGGGCGGCGGCATCATCTCCATCGAGTTGCCGTAGCTCCAGGCCTTGGCCATCTTGCCGTCCTTCACCTGGACGACGTCGACGAAGTGCATCCCGATCGGCTTGTTCGTCGCCTTCATCGGGCCCATGTTCCCCTTCATGGTGCCGTGGAGGAAGCCCTCGGTGATGACGAGGTCGCCCGCGGCCATCTGCAGGGGCTTGTCCTGCGCGACGTCCGGCACGGCCTTGAAGATAAAGCCGAGGAACGCCTTCACGTCCTTGGGGCTCTTCATCGCGGTGGGCTGGGTGAAGTCGTCCATCGAGCCGTCCGCGGTCATGAGCGTGGTGACGGCGTCGACCTTGTGATCGTCGATCGCCTTGTACATGGCGTTCACGGCGTCGAGGTTCTTCTGCTCCTCGGGCGTGCCCTTCGAGGACGCCACCGTCGGCGCGGCCGTCGGGAGCGTCTCGACCGCGCGGAACGTGCCGGCCTTCGCCTTCGCGTCGAGCTGCATCATCTGCGTCGGCATGTCGTAGTAGCGGCGGGCCTCCTTGATGAGGCCGGCGTCGTCGTAGGTCGCGATGTCGACGCCGTGGAGGCCAAATTTGCGGCCGCTCGCCTTCATCTTCATCATCTCGCTGTCGCCGGTGTTCGTGCCGGTGATGACCCACTCGACGGCCGAGACGTTGCCCTTCATCGTGACCCGCGTCGCCGCGACCTTGAAGTCGGGGTTCGCCTTGAGCGAATCGGCGGCGGCGGCCTTGATCGCGGCGCGGCCGGTGAAGTCGGGCATGGGGCTCCCGACGAGGCGGAGCGTGGCGTTCTCCGAATAGGCGGCGGCGATCTTGTCGGCGTCGTGGGCGTTCCACGCGTCGATGAGGGACTTGGTGGTCTCCTCCGGCGTCGCGGCCTTCACGGCGGCCGGCGCAGGCGTGGCCGGCGTCTCCGGCACGGCCGGCGTCGTGGGTGTCGTCGGCATGGCCGGCGTCGTGGCGCCGGTCGGCGCGGTCGGCGCGGCGGGCGGTGAACCCCCACACGCTGCAGCGAGAAGCACGGCAACGATGGTCCCCAGGGTCTTCTTAGCGCTCATGATGATCTCTCCCTCGAACAGAGTGAGGCGCCCTTGTGCCATGGATGAGCTTCTTTCGGCAAGCCTCAGCGGGCGGTGGCCGCGATCGCGGCTTTTCGCGCCGCCTCGAACTCGTTGCCCGGGTTCCACGTCGGGAGCGCCGGATCGTTCGCGACGCGCATGCCCGCGACGAGCAGGAGCTGCGCGTCCTCGACGGCGCCCGCGAGATCCCAGTCCTTGGAGTACGCGTCGGAGGGCTGGTGGTAGTGGAGCGTCGTGTACAGCTTCTGCTGTTCGGCGCCCCAGCCTTCCGGCCGCCCGACGAACGAAGGCCCGCCGCGCGCGTAGATGCCGGGCACGCCGACCC
Source organism: Myxococcales bacterium (assembly GCA_043785185.1). GTDB lineage: Bacteria > Myxococcota_A > Polyangia > Polyangiales > Polyangiaceae > JANYHK01. The sequence goes on along the minus strand of JAYVXL010000874.1, from coordinate 1,314 downwards.
GCGCGAAGCTGAACTGGTCGGAGCGGTAGAAGCTCCCTTTGTCGGGCTCGGGATCGCCGTGCACAGTGCGCCCCTGCGCCGCGGCGACGGCCTCGACGACGCGGTCGAGCGACGAGCGACCGAGGCCGATGAACGCCAGATCCGTCGTGCGCCCCCGCACGTTGGCCGAGTCGACGTTGAGGTTCGCCGCGATGCGTCCGGCGGCGACCGTCGGGTGCTTCGCGAAGAACTCGGAGCCGAGGAGCCCTTGCTCCTCCGCGGTGACGGCGACGAACACGCGCGCGCGCTTCGTCGGCTCGGAGCGCGCCGCGGCGCGGGCGACGGCGAGGATGGTCGCGACGCCCGACGCGTTGTCGATGGCGCCGTTGTAGATCGTGTCCTCCGGCGCAGCGGCGCCGGCGTCGGGCGCGCCGGCACGCGCGCGCGACGGCGCGTGCGTTCCGAGGTGATCGTGGTGGGCCGTGTAGACGACCGCCTCCTTCGCGAGCGCCGGGTCGGCGCCGGGAATCACGCCGACGACGTTCGCGCTCTCGACCGTGCGCACGTCGTTGGTGAAGGCGAGCGACGTGCGAACGCCGAGCGGCACCGGGACGAAATCGCGCTTCTCGGCGGCGGCGCGGAGCGCGTCCAAGTCCTTACCCCCCAGCTTCGCGAGCTTGCGGCTCGCCTCCTCCGTCGCCCACATCTGCGCGAGGACGCGCGGCTCGCCCGGCGACGCGGGCAGGTCGAAGTGCTCGCCGGCGCTCCACGACGTGGTCACCACCTGCCACGGATAGCCGGCCGACGGCGTCGTGTGGATGATGATCGCGCCGGCCGCGCCGTGCTTCCCGGCTTCGATGTACTTGTAGTCCCACCGCCCGTACCAGAGGCGCGTCTTGCCTTCGAAGAGCTTGGGATCCGCCTCCGGGTCGTTGTTCATGACGAGGACGAGCTTCCCCTTCACGTCGACGTTCTTGTAGTCGTCCCACTGGTATTCGGGGGCGACGATGCCGTAGCCGACGAAGACGACGTCATTCGCCGCGAACGCGACCTTCGCGTCCTGAACGCCGGACCCGACGATGAGGTCGCTCGGGATGGAGAGGGTCAGCGGCGCCGCGGCGGGCGCGCCGGCGCGGAAGGTCGCCGTCTTCGGCAGGTGCGACGTGAAGCCGACGAGAGGCACTCTCTGGAGCCAGACGCCGTCCGCCGCGCCGGGCTCGAGGCCCATCGCCTCCATCTCCGCGGCGATGAACGCGATCGCGAGGTCGTCGCCGCGCGTGCCCGGGAGACGGCCTTCGAGCAAATCGTCGGCGAGGAAGCGGAGCGGCGCGTCGA
>JAYVXL010000873.1:0-3210 GCA_043785185.1 Myxococcales bacterium | reverse complement strand
GGACGGTCGCTCTACGAGAGACGGCGCTCGGCAGGCAGGTGTTAGACGTTACTGGAGACCGCGGGGACCGGGCCGGCGTACTCGCGGACGATCTCCAGCGTGCTCGCGATGGTCTCGCCAGCAACGAGCGGCGGCAGATCGCCGCTCACACCGCCGAGGATCGCGGTGATGTTGTCTTCGCCGCCGGCCTCCTTTGCCAGCGCGATGAGGCGGTCGCACGCGGCGTCGAGCGTGGGCGCGGCGAGGATCGTGCGCGCAATCTCCTCCGGCGAGACCTTGTTCGTGAGCCCGTCCGAACAGATGAGGAAGCAGTCGCGCTGCCTCAGCGCGAGCTTGCCGACCGCGACCTGGACGTTGCTCTTCTGCCCCATCGACTGCAGGATGACGTTGCGGAACGGGGCGCGCGCGGCGTCTTCCGGCGCGAGGGTGCCCGCGTCGACGAGGAGCTGCACGTAGCTCTGGTCGTGCGTCACCTGGAGCAGCTCGCCGCTCCGCAGCACGTACGCACGCGAGTCGCCGACCTCCGCGATGTGCGCGGTTGCGCCGTCGATGAAGAGCGCGGTGACCGTCGCGCCCATGCCTTCGCGTCCCGGCGCTTGCGCCGCCTCCCACGTGTCGCGGTTCGCCCGCTCGACGGCGAGGGCGAGGAGCTCGTCGCTGGGGCCGCGGCTCTCTTCGGCCGCCATCGACCGGCGCAGCGACTCGACGACGAGCGCGCTCGCGACCTCGCCCGCCGCGTGGCCGCCCATGCCGTCCGACACGGCGAGGAGGACGCCCCGCGCGCCGATCTCGAAGCGCGTGATCGAGGACGTCGTGACGAGGCTGTTGCCCGTCAGATCGGCGATCACGTAGGCGTCCTGGTTGGTGGCGCGTTTGCCGATGTCGGTGCGGGCACAAACGGTGAGGTTGACGGTCATGGTTCCCATAGCTGCACGCGCCACGCCAGCGTCACCCCCCGAGAAATACGCAGGCGCCGCAGTGTGACACGAATGTACCGCCCTCTGTGACGGCGTGGGAGGCCCTGGGACGCAACGGCGGCGCTCCAAGCGTGTGGCGCGGGCAATGCAGTGGGGCCCTGTCATGAAGACCTGGAACCGCCGCGCGGTCGTCGCGACCGCTGCCTGCTTACTCGCCGGGTGTCGCTTCGCCGGCGCCGAGGACCTGCTGGGAAGCGTGCCGACGTCCGACGCCGGCGCGTCCAGCCCGTCCACCGCTCGGGCGGGCGCCCCTGAGGAGGTCCCGACGGCGCCGCGGCTCCAGGCCGCCGCGTGCCTCGAGCCCGGGCCGCCCGCGCCGTCGGTGATGGTCGACGTGCCGGCGGGCGCGTTCCCGATGGGGTGCAACGTCAAGACCGACGCCGAGTGCAAGGCCGACGAGCACCCGGCGCACGCGGTCGTCCTCGCCTCGTTCCGCCTGGACGCGACCGAGGTGACGCAGGCGCAATACAACGAGTGCGTGCTCGCCGGCGCGTGCCTCGCGCCGACCTGCGACTGGAGCCCGTGCTCGGATCGCGGGCAGCACCCGGTCGTCTGCATCAACATTTCGGATGCGCGCGCCTACTGCGCGTTCGAGGGCAAGCGTCTTCCGACCGAGGCCGAGTGGGAGAAGGCGGCGCGCGGCGACGGGGGGCACAAGTTTCCGTGGGGCGACGCGCCGATCGACTGCGCGCACGCGAACCTCGCAGGTTGCACGGGCGGCACCGAGCCGGTCGGCAGCCACCCCGCGGGCGCGAGCCCCTACGGCGCGCTCGACATGGCGGGCAACGTCGTCGAGTGGGTCAGCGACATTTACGATCCCAAGTACTACGCGGCGACCCAATCGGTCGACCCGCGGGGGCCAGGCGCGACCTCGCTCTTCCCGGCGTACGTCGGCCGCGGCGGCGGCTGGAACAGCACGGAGATCTGGCACCGCGCGAGCGCGCGCGACGACTACGAGGGGACGTACTTCAAGAAGACGTTCGGCGTGCGCTGCGCGCGCTCGGTCCCGTAGTCGCGCGAGCTGGGCTCGTTCCATGCAAATGCTCGGTCGTCGGAGGCCTTCATGAGAATCGCTCTCGTCGCGTCGGTCACTGCAGCGGTGTCGCCGCGCGCGCAAGGCGGAGTGGAATCGACCATCGCGGAGCTCGGGAAGATGCTCACGCGCCTCGGTCACGCCGTCGTCGTCTACGCGTCGGGCGACTCGCGGCCGGAGTGCCCGCTCAACTGGCGCATCCCGCGGGCGATCGCCGGCGCGCCCGCCGAGCGTGAGCTGCGGCACCTCGCCTACGCCTGGGCCGACATCGGCGCCCGCGCGCAGCCGTTCGATGTCGTGCACGTGCACCACGCCGCGGCGCTCGCGCTGCGCGGGGACTCGCGGATCCCCACCGTCTTCACCGTGCACCACGATCGCGACGAGGCGCTCTTCGAGCACTACTCGGAGTTTCCCGACGTGTGCTTCGTCGCGACCCGCGATCGCCAAGTCACCGGCATGCGCGAGCTCGCGTTCCGCGCCGTCGTCCCGTCAGGCCTCGACCCCGATGACTTTCCGCGCACCGACGCGGTCGGCGAGTATTGCGCGTTCGTCGGCGACCTCATCGCCGAGAACGCGCCGCACGTCGCCGTCGACGCCGCGCGCCTGGCCGGGATGCCGATGAAGCTCGGCGCGCCGGAGCACGGCACGGAGCAGGCCTATTTCGCCGCGGAGCTCCTCCCGCGACTCGACGCCGCGGCCGACGCGGTGCGATGGCTCGGCAGCCTCTCCGACCGCGAGCGCGAGGTCCTCGTGCAGAACGCGCGCGCGCTGCTGGTGACCGCGCGCGGCGCGGTGCCGCGCGCGGCGGTCGAGGCGATGCTCAGCGGCACGCCGGTGATCGCGCTCGCCGGCAGCGAAACGGCGGACCTCGTGGACGAGGGTGTCACCGGCTTCGTCGTCGCGGATGCCCACGCGATGGCCGCGCGTCTCGCCAAGATGGATCGGTTCGACCGCGCGCGCTGTCGGGCGCAGGCCGCCGAGCGATGGAGCTCGCTCCGCATGGCGACCCTCTACGAGGGCCTCTATGCCGAGCTCCTCCGCGCACGCCCCCCGCGCGAGGCTGCGGCCCGCTCGCGCGCGCGCGCGCCCAGCAGCCCGGCGGCGCGAGGCGGGGCAAGGGCGTTCAACGGCCTCTTTTCACCGCTCTGGGAGCACTGAGCGCCGTGACGGAGTGACCGTCGTGGCGGCGGCGGGTGACGC
>JAYVXL010000872.1:0-3217 GCA_043785185.1 Myxococcales bacterium | reverse complement strand
GCACCGGCGCCGTCGCGATCGCCGCGAACGTCATCGCGACGCCCTGGTCGGTGTTCCACACCGGCCGCCCGATGAGGCACTCGAACGCGAGGCACCCGAGCGCCCACAGGTCCGCGCGATGATCGACGGAGTGCTGCCCCTTGACCTGCTCGGGTGACATGTACGCCGGCGTCCCGAAGACGGCGCCCTCGCGGGTGAGGCGCTTCTCTTTCTCGTCCGGCGCGACGGGCGCGTAGAATTTTGCGAGGCCGAAGTCGAGGAGCTTGGCGATCTCCTCGCCGTCCTCGCCCTTCACGAGGAAGATGTTCTCGGGCTTGAGATCGCGGTGGATGATGTTCGCGCCGTGCGCCTTCATGAGCCCCTTGGCGCACTGGGCGATCACGCGCACGGTCGTGCGTGGGTCGATGAGGCGAACGCGCGCCATGCGGTCGTAGAGCGACTCGCCCTCGAGCAGCTCCATCGCGATGAACGGGCGCCCGTCCTCGAGGCGCCCCGAGTCGTACACATCGACGATGTGCGGGCTCTTGACGCTCGCCGCCGCGCGGGCCTCGCGGAAGAAGCGCTCGATGACGATGGTGGAGGCGGCCAGCTCCGACGCCAGCACCTTCACGGCGATGCGCTTGCCGAGCGACATGTGCTCGGCTTCGTACACCGCCGCCATGCCGCCGCGCCCGATCTCCCGGGTGACGCGGTATTTGCCGACGAGCGTAGTCCCGACGGGGATTTTGGATTCGTTCGGGATCACGGACATGAACGTGGTCGGTGGGCGGTGCCCCTATTTCGCGCGCGCGCGAAGTGGCGAGCGAGCGAGGTGGGTGTGTGGCGAGGTGGCGAGTGGCGAGATGGCTGCAAGCTAGCAGGCGAGCAGGCGAGCAGACGAGCAGGAGGCGCGAGCGTACCCCAGATCGCGCGTAGACGGGGGGTCGCGCGCCCGCTAGCCTGCAGCTCTCGCGTTTTTTCAGCAAGGATTCGGCAAGGAGCAGGCGTGCCCGAAGAGTCCGCGAAGGAGAGGCTGGCGGCCATCGGCGAGATCGCGGCAGAGGTGGCGCACGAGCTGCGCAACACACTGCAAGTGATCGCCGCGAGCGCGTACCTCGCCAAGCAGGACCCGGCCGGCAGCCTCGTCCACATCCAGAAGATCGAGAGAAACGCGCGCCTCGCGCACGGGATCGTGGACGACCTGATGACCCTCGCGCGCGGCGAGCCGGCGCACGCGGAGCCGGTGCTCTTCGCGGAGATCATGGTCGCGGCGCGGGCAGACATGGCGGCGGGCTCCGCGCGCTGGAACGACGCGATCGCGCCCGCCGACCTGCGCGTCCGCGCCCACCCCGGCTTGATGACGCGCCTCTTCCACGTGCTGTACGAGAACGCGATCGGCGCGTGCACGGGCCGGCCTCCGAGCATCACGACGCGGGCCTGGAGCGAGGACGGAAAGGTCACGATCGAGGTGGAGGACGACGGGCCCGGCGTGCCTGCGGACATCGCGGCGCGCGTGTTCGACCCGCTCGTGACGGGGCGCGTCGGCGGAACCGGGCTCGGGCTGGCGCTCGCGAAGCGGATCGCCGCGGCGCACGCTGGAAAGATCGAGCTCGCCGCGACCTCGAGCCGCGGCACGACGTTCCGCGTCGAGCTCGCCGGCCCGCGCTGAGAGTGAGAGCCTGTGACGGAATCACCGTCGTGCCGGCGGGTGACGCCGACACTCACAGACTCTGAGCCGAGCTACCTCAGCGGCCCTTTCCGTTGCCGACGTGACCGCGCGTCCGCTCGCCGCCGCTGGGCGCGCCGGCCGACCCGTGCGACTCGCTCACGCTCGCGGGCCGATCCGGCCGCGCGTCGCGCCCCGACGCCCTCGGCGCCACCGACGGGCCGCACGCCGCGCCCGCGAGGAGCAAGGTGAGCAGACCGGCGCGTCTCACACGCCAAGCTTTCCACGGATCGCGCGGCCGCGCCGCGGCTTTCGTCAGAAGCTCTTCTTTGCCTCGGCCGGCGTGTTCTTGTGCTGCAGGAGCATCTTGCGGAGCCCGGGGTTGCGGCGCACGAGCGGCTGCTTCAAGAGGTGCGTCAGGAGCGCCGGCGGCGCCGCCGAGAAGCGCGCGATGTTTTGCACGAAGAGCACCGTGTACGTCGTGCGCCCGCAGAGGATCTGCGTCGTGTGCGCGTCGAACGCGCAGCCCGCGAGGACCATCAGCGCGCGCCCCTCGGTCTTGATGAGGAGCGCGGCGCGCTCGTCGGCCGACGCGAGGGTGAACTTCTTGCGAAGCAGCTCGCGCACCTTTACGCGCGAGCGCTCCGGGTTCTCGCGGTCGATCGAGATGCGGTAGACGTCGAGGAGCGGCTTGGGCTGGAGCAGCTTGCGCAGGAGCGCGTCGGGAAGCTGCGGGTTGCGGATCAGGCGCCGCTGAACGCCGGCGTCGGCGACGAGCTCGCTCCGGCGGCCGCACATCTCGAGCCCCGCCGCCGTCCGGTGGTGAAACGCGATCGCGCGCGCGTGCTCGAACCCGGACGTCGGGTTCTGGAGGACGGCCTGGATGACCTGCGGCTCGGGATCGAGGCAGAGCGCGAGCAGGTGGCTGGCGGTGGCGGTCTGCGCGGCCAGGACGCGCTCGTCGCGGGACATCGAGCGGTAGTGGGTCTCGTAAATCTTTCGCTGCTCGCGCTCGCCCTCGGCGGCGCGCGCGTCGTCCTCCGCCTCGGCGGCGGTGAGCGGGGTGGCCTCCTCCGGCTCTTGTGGCTCTTGCGCCGCGGCGGACGCGTCCGCCTCGTCGTCCTTGACCTCGATGAGCTCGTCCGCGGGCTCGTCGTCCTTGACCTCGATCAGCTCCTCCAGCGCGGCGGGCGCGCCGCCGGCGCCCTCGTTGGGCGCCGCCCCCGCGCCTTCCAGGTCGATGGCCCCCTCCGCCGCCAGGCGCTGCACGATCTCCGCGACGCGGCCGGCGTCGAGCCCCGTGCGCGTCGCCAGCTCTTTCACGTCGAGCGCGGCGTCGATGCGCGAGAGAACGAAGCCCTCCTCGGCGGTGAGGCGCACCGCGTGGATGTCGAAGCGCTTCGGCCGTACGTGGCTCATCGTCCGTGCTTCAGGGTAGCGGAGCCCGAACGCGGGCCGCCTGCGATTTTCGAGGAGGCGCGAGGCGTGGTCGCCGCGAGCTGCGGCGACCCAACGCGGCTACTTGACGGTGCCCGTGCCGCCGCACTTGCCCGCGACGCCGCCGCCGCCGCA
>JAYVXL010000871.1:0-10418 GCA_043785185.1 Myxococcales bacterium | reverse complement strand
CGCAGAGCAGCTCCACGGGGTAGTGCGCCTTCAAGTACGCCGTCTGGTACGTGATGAGCGCGTACGCGGCGGAGTGCGATTTGTTGAAGCCGTACCCGGCGAAGAACTCGAGCAGCGCGAAGATGTCCTCGGCGTCCTTCTGCTCGACGCCGTTCGCGATCGAGCCGTCGACGAAGGTGCTCTTCTGCTTGGCCATCTCCTCGGGCTTCTTCTTGCCCATCGCGCGGCGGAGCAAATCGGCGCCGCCGAGCGAGTAGCCGGCCAGCGCTTGGGCCACCTGCATGACCTGCTCCTGATAGACGACGACGCCGTACGTCGGCTCGAGGATGAAGTCGACCTTCGGGTGCATCTTCTTGATCGGCTGGCGGCCGTTCTTGCAGTTGACGAAGTCGGTCACCATGCCCGAGCCGAGCGGGCCCGGGCGGTAGAGCGCGACGGCGGCGACGATGTCCTCGAAGCAGTCGGCCTTCAGGTCCTTGAAGAGCTGCTGCATGCCCGAGGACTCGAGCTGGAAGACGCCCTTCGTCTCGCCGCTCGCGAGGAGCGCGTACGTCGGCTTGTCGTCGAGGGGGATGTTCGTCAGATCGAACGTGCGCCCTTCGCGCTTCAGATCCGGCCGCGCGTTGATGAGGCGCTGCGCGATGTCCAGCACCGTGAGCGTCTTGAGGCCCAGGAAGTCGAATTTGACGAGGCCCGCCTGCTCGACGTCGTCCTTGTAGTACTGGGTGACGTACGCGTCGGTCTTGTCGTCCTTGAAGACAGGGACGTGATCCCAGAGCGGCCCCTCGCTGATGACGATGCCCGCGGCGTGCTTGCCGGCGTGGCGCGTGAGGCCCTCGAGCTTCATCGCCTGCGTCACGAGCTCTTTGATCTGCGGCTCGGTCTCGGCGCGCGCCTTGAGCTTCGGCTCGAGCTCCAGGCTCTCGGCGATCGTGTACGTCTCGGCCGGGTTTTTCCGAGGGATCAGGTTGGCGATCTGCTGCGCCTCGAGGGGCGTGATGCCGATGCAGCGCGCGACGTCCTTGATGACGCTCTTGGCCTTGAGCTCGGCGAACGTCGCGATCTGGCCCACGCTCGTCTCGCCGTACTTCTGCTGCACGTACGCGATGACTTGGTCGCGCCGGTCCATGCAGAAGTCGACGTCGAAGTCCGGCATGCTCACGCGCTCCGGGTTCAGGAAGCGCTCGAAGAGCAGGTTGTACGGGAGCGGATCGAGGTCGGTGATGCGCATCGAGTACGCGACGAGCGAGCCGGCGCCGGAGCCGCGGCCGGGGCCGACCGGGATGCCGTTCTCTTTCGCGTACCGGATGAAGTCCCAGACGATCAGGAAGTAGCCCGGGAACTTCATCTTGCAGATGACGTCGAGCTCCATCCCGAGGCGCTTCTCGTACGCCTCCGCGTCGACCTTCTTGCCCACCGCCGCGAACTCTTGGAAGCGGACGCGCAGCCCCTCGCGCGCGACGTGGCGGAAGTAGCTGTCGGCGTCGTAGCCGTCCGGGACTTGGAACGTCGGGAGCATCGGCTCGCCGAGCTTGAGCTTGAGCGCCTTGCATTTTTCGGCGATTTCGAGCGTCGATTTGATCGCCTGCGGCCACGCCGAGAACTGGCTCGCCATCTCGTCGGGCGTCTTCAGGTACATCTCGCTCGAGCCGTGGTGGCGATCCTTCGCCTCGGCGTACGAGCGGCCGGACTTGATGCACGAGAGGTAGAGGTGCGCCTCGGCGTCGTCCTTGCTGCCGTAGTGGACGTCGTTGGTCGCGACGAGCGGCAGGTCGAACGCCTTGGCGAGATCGCAGAGGATGCCGTTCAGGACGGGCTGCTCGGGCAGGCCGTGGTCCTGGAGCTCGACGTAGAGGCTGCCGGGCTCGAACGACTCCTTCATCCGCGCGAGCACCTGGCGGCCGGCCTCCGGGCCCTGCTCGAGGATCGCCTGGCCGACGACGCCGCCCATGCAGCCGGTCATCGCGACGAGGCCGCGGCTCCGCGCGGCGACGTCGTCGAAGGAGACGCACGGCACGCCGGCGTGGCCCGCGGGATCGGGCGCGACGTGGCCGCGCGAGACGAGCCACACGAGGTTCTTGTAGCCCTCGCTCGTCGCCGCGAGGACCGGCAGGTGGGCCGAGTGGCCGCCGCGCGCGCCCGCGCCGGCGCCGAACGCGACCTCGAGCTCGCAGCCGAGCACTGCCTGGACGTTCTGCTCCTTCGCTGCCTTGTAGAAGGTGATGGCGCCGAACATGTTGCCGTGGTCGGTGACGGCGACCGAGCGCATGCCGCGCGCGGCGACCTTCTTGACGAGGTCCTTCACCTTCACGGCGCCGTCCAGCATCGAGTACTGCGTGTGGACGTGGAGATGGGCGAACTCGGCCGTCATGCGCGAGGCCCGCGACTAGCACGGGCGGCGCGTGCGCGCGAGAGCGCGAGAGAGAGCGCGGCCTTCGAGGCGCCCGTCAGCCCCAGAAGTACGACAGCTTCAAGTAGAGGAGGTCCACCGACGGCGCGCGGCCGATCGAGTGGAAGTCGAGCGCGCCGTTCTCCTGCGGGCCGAGCACCACCTTCGGGTACGACGTGCGCGCGTAGACGAGCGAGAGGAGCGATCCGAGGCGGTACTCCCAGCGCACGGACGCGTTGACGTTCATGGCGCCCTGCTGAAAATCGGGGTTCGATGACGCGCCCTCGGTCGCGGGGCGCAGGTCACTGAGATGGACCACGCTGCCGAGCCCCGACGGGGACGCCGTCGAGAGAGCGCCGTAGTGGCCGCTCGCGAGGAAGGCCTGCGCGTAGCCCACGAGCGAGAGGCGCGGCGCGAACGTGTACGTCGTGCGCAGCGTCATGCTCACGTTCTTCGCGTCGAGCGGCGCGTAGAGGTAGGCGCCGGTGATCGCCCCGTCGGTCGCGTAGCGCGGCTCGCCCTTTGCGATCGACACCTGGGGCAACACCTCGATGTCGAGCTGCGGGAGAGCGCGCCACGTGATGCCCCCGTCGGTGTTCACCTGATAGGCGCCGCCGCGCACCGCGCGGTACTCGGCGCCCAGGTTGAACGAGACGGCCGCGCGCGGGTCGGAGCTGACGCGGCCGGCGACACCGACGGCCGCGTCGCGCTCGAGGGCGGTGCCGTCGCCCACCTCGCGGTCGTCGAACCTGCGCGCGCTCGCGCCGACCCTGAGGCGGCCCTCCCAGAAGTTCTCGAACTTCCACTGCGCCCACGCGCCGACATTGCGCCCGAGGACGAGGCCCGAGAGGTTGTCCGCCCCGTCGACCTCCATGCCGTGGTGGGTCTCCAGGGCGACCCAGAACGGTTCGATTGTTTTGTAGTCGAAGCCGCCGCCCATGTAGCGGACGTTTTGGCGCCACATGAAGCCGAGGTCGTTGAAGTCGGCTTTGCGCGCGGCGTTGCCGAACCAGGTCCACGTCCTGAGGTGCTCGCCGCCCTCCTTGCCGATGTAGGCCTCGGCGGCGGGCGCGACGTCCCCGGCGCCGACGACGCTGCCGTCGACGAGCGTGCGCGAAGGGCCGCGCTCGATGGCGGTCGCGACGATCTGGCCGGACGTCACCCAGTCGCCCTTGCGGAGGCGCGCGTCGACCGCCGCCGCGTAGGCGTCGTGGAAGCAGCGCTGGCCGAGGCTCACCGTGCGCGAGCGGTTGGGGCACACGAACTGCCCGGGCCTGTCCAGGCTCGGCACGTACGCCGACGTGTCCTCGGCGCGCGTCACGCCGGTCAAGAGGACGCCGACGTGCCCGTTCTCGCCGATGTCGCGCTTCAGGCGGAGCACGTTGTACGCGGTGAGCGGCTCGACGACGCGCCGCGCCCGGTCGCCGCTGGGCGACTGCACCTGTACCGTGTTGGGACCGACGAGCGCCGACAGCGTGCCAACGGAGACGTGCTCGGAGAGCCGCCCGGTGAGCTTCGTCGCGCCGTAGATGGTCCCTGGCTCGGGGAGATCGACGAGCTGCTCGGTGTACTGCGCGGACGAGCGCAGCTGCGGGAGGTCGGGCGCGCGCCCGATGCGCTTGGTGTAGACGAGCTGAAAGTTCGTGCGCGGCGCGACGAGGTCGGCCCCCTCGAGGAAGAAGGGGCGCTTCTCGGGCTTGTAGACTTCGAAGGTCGAGAGGTTCAAGACGACCTGGTCGGCCTCGACCTGCGCGAAGTCGGGGTTGGCCGTCGCGTCGACCGTCAAGTCCTGCGAAGGGTGCCACTTCAGGTCGAGGCCGGCGGACGGCATGAGGTCGACGCCCTTGCCGACGGTGTCGGCGGTGGCGTCGCGGCTGCGCAGGCGCAGGAGCGCGAACGGGCGCAGCTCGAACGCCGAGCGCGGCTCGAGCCCGTGCAGGCCGTCGAGCTTGCCGTAGCGCGAGACCTCGGCGGCGACGCTGCGCGGCGTATACGCCCACTCGTCGAGCTCCTGCCGCGCGGAGATGTAGCGCCGCGCCTGCAGGCCCCACGACTGCACGTCCTTCTTGGCGAAGCGGAGGATGCGCAGCGGGATGCGGATCTCCGCCGTCCAGCCGGCGGCGCCGACCTCGGTCTTGGCCTCCCAGTTCTCGTCCCAGTCCGAGGAGTAGTCGACGTCGTTCGAGCGCGCGCCGTCGACGAGGACGCCCGACGCGTTCACGAGGAACTCGAGCGCGCTCTTGCCGTCGCCCCGCGTGTCGAGGTTGATGGACACCCAGTCGGACTCGACCTGTCGATCGCGCCGCGTGAGGCGCGTGACGATCGGCGAGCCGACCTGGTCGCATCGCACGCCGACGTAGATGGCGTCGTCGTCGTAGAGGATGCGTACGGTCGTCGCCTCCGATGGGGCGGCGCCGTCGCGCGGGAGCTTCTGCGTGAAGGCGCCGGCGGCGGGCGCGCGCGCCCACTCGGCCTCGTCGAGCCGCCCGTCGACCGTGGGCGCGTGCTCGACATGGACGGCCGCGAGGTGCGGCCGCGGTGAGTCCGCGGTGATGGCGGCGAGGAGAGCGATGGGGAGCATGGGGCAGCGGGGATGCCGGGGAGGTAGGGAAGCGCGTGCGGGCGAGAGACGCGAGAGAAAGTAGAGCGCGCGGCGAGGGCGCGGCATTCCCGACGACCAGTCGGGCGAGGCGGCGGGAAATTTCAGAGTACGCGGATCGGGCGCCGTTTCATGTGCCGAAAGTCACGACCGCGACCGCGCCCGCGTCAATAGCGACCCACGTCCAGCGGGTCGACCGGGCGCGGCGGACGCGGGCGCGCCGGGCGCCCGTCGGAGGCGGGCGGGGCGGGCGGCGCGGGCGGCGCGGAAGCCGGCGGGGCGGGCGTCGAAGGCGCCGGCGCCGGCGCAGCCGAAGGCGGGCTCGGAGGCGGTGACCAAGCGCTCGGGATCGGCTCGGCCGACGGCGGCGTGGCCGCCGCCTTCGCCGGCGATGCCGCGCGCGGGCCGAGGCTGCGCCCGACGACGGCCGCGACGATCAGCCCGAAGACGAGCGCCCCCGCCGCCACGAGGGCGACGACGCGCACCGGGCTCGCCTGCCCGTGCGTCGCGGCGGAGACCGCCGCCGGCACCGCGGACATCGGGCGTGTCGAGACTTGCTGCGGCGGCGACGAGCCGACCTGCGGGCGCGCCGCATGCGGGTGCGGCGTCACGACGACAGGCAGCGGCGGCACGAGGCCGCCGGCCGAAAGCACGGTGTCCATCTCCGACGTCACGAGCGACTCCTCGGCGGCGCGCACCGCGTCGAGCATCACGCGCGCGTTCGCCCACCTCCGCGACTTGTCGAACGCGACGGCGCGATCGACGATCTCGGCGACGCTCGGCGGCAGGCCGGGCAGAATCGCCGCCGCCAGCGGGAGCGGCTCGCTCATCGCCATGAGCAGCTCCTCGTTGATCGTCGGCGCGTCGCGCAGGCGCCGGGCGGACAGGAGCGTGAAGAGCGTGGCGCCGACGGCCCACACGTCGCTCTGGCCGTCGACCTCGTCCCAACGGCCGCGCGCCTGCTCGGGCGGCATGAACGCCGGCGTCCCGAGCACCATGCCGGAGAGCGTGCCGCCCGTGGTGGCGCCGCCGGCGTGCTCGCGCAGGCGCGCGATGCCGAAATCGAGGATCTTCACGCTGCCGTCCACCGTGACGAAGACGTTCTCGGGCTTGATGTCGCGGTGCACGATGCCGCGCGCGTGCGCGCTCATGAGGACCTCGAGCGCGAGGCGCGTCACGCGGAGGGCCTCGCCGATCGGCATCGGCGCGTGCCGCACGAGCTGGTCGAGCGACGCGCCCTCGAGCAGCTCCATGACGAGGAATGCCGCGCCGTCCTCGCTCGTGTCGTCGTCGAGGACGCGCACCGCGCCCGGGTGCTCGACCTTGTTCGCCGCGTAGCCCTCGCGGAGGAAGCGCTGGAGCGTCTGCGCGTCGAACGACAGCTGCGTGTGCAGGAGCTTGATCGCGGCGCGCGAGCCGTTCCGGTGGGTCGCGAGGTAGACGGTGGCCATCCCGCCGACGCCGATGACCTTCTCGAGGCGCCACTTGCCCCGCAAGACGGCGCCGACGCGCTGCTGCGCGGCCGCGCGCAGCTGGGAGCCGGTCACGTCGTCCATACGCCGTCAGGCTACTCCGCGACGCGCGGCGAGGCACACAGTGCGGACGTCCGTGGACTGGGACGGGGCATCGGCGGTTCGCGACCCGCGCGCGCTTCGGCGGCGTTCCCGCTCGGCGACGCCTCGCGCGTGGGCAGCTCGGCCTCCCGTGACGCGCCACTTGACGCGAAGCGTTGTCGGCCGAAACCGCGCCGAAGCCGCGAGGATGCGAACGTATCGCTCCGGGGGCGCCCTCTTCGCTTGCGAGCAAACGCGCGCGCGCCTACCATTCGCGCCACGCAATTGCCGCGTGAGATCGAAGCGCGGCGTAACGGCGGGCATCGGGGATCGCTGATCCGCTCAAATTTTTCCTTGGTTGTGAGGAGGCAGAACGCATGAAGCTTGGACGCACGTTGACCTTGGTTGGCCTTGGCTTGGTTTCACTCGCGTACCTCGGGGCGACCGCGTGCTCGAGCAGCAGCGGCGGCGGCTCGACGACCAGCTCGGTCGGCGGCCCCCCCGCGAAGCCCGCGGCACCGCCGACGACCTCCACCGCGGAGCGCAACTTCGCGCTGAACGCGCTCTTCCTCGGCGACACCGATCGCGCCGGCAACCCGTCGCAGTCCGCCTGGAGGAAGTTCGGCTACAACATCGACGGCAAGGTCACCGACAAGACGTCCACCGACGTGTGCACGCCGGCTCCCGGCGCAGGCAAGACCCCGCAGGTCGACGGCGAGAACGGCATCGACAACGCGTTCGGCTCGATCATCATCCCGATCATCCAGACGTTCAGCCAAGGCATCTCGAAGCGGGTCACCGACACGATCACGTCGGGCAGCTTCACCATCATGATCGACACCGTCGGCCTCTCGGACGACGCGAAGCAGACGAACACGGGCCTCACCGGCCAGCTCTTCGCCGGCGGCAACCTCACGGCCCCGACGTTCAGCAAGGCGGACGACTGGCCCGTGCGCCCCGAGCTCCTCCAGGACGGCAAGACGATCGCCGGCGGCTCGAAGGTGCAGTTCAAGGACGCGTTCGTCGTCGGCGGCACGTGGGTCAACGGCGCCGGCAGCGACGTCACGCTGAGCCTCGCCTTCGGCGGCGTCGCGCTCGACCTCACGATCCACAAGGCCACGATCTCGTGGGACCACGCGGGCTCCGACTCGCTGAACGGGACGATCGCCGGCGTCATCAACACGAAGGAGCTCATCGACGGCCTCCGCAAGGTCGCCGGTCGCATCTCCGACTCGCTCTGCGAGGGCAGCGCCTTCCAGAGCATCGCGCAGCAGATCGAGCAGGCGTCGGACATTCTGAGCGACGGCACCAACAAGGCCGGCGTCCCCTGCGACGGCATCTCGATCGGCATCGGCTTCACGGGCAAAGAGATCGGCCTGCCGAAGACGGTCGCGCCGCTCGGCACCCCCGGCCCGGACAAGTGCTCGGGCGACGGCGGCGCACCCGCCGACTCGGGCGGCAGCGGCGACGCCGCCGCGGGCGGCTGAGCGCGACCTCGCTTCATTTGCGGGTAGGCGTTCGAGGGCTCCGTGAGGAGCCCTCGGCGCTTAATGCGCGCCCGGCATGAAGGGCCGCCTCACGACTCTCGTTCGACGGTCTCACCTCGCTCACCTCGCTCACCTCGCTCACCTCGCTTCCTGCCGGTTGGGGGCCCCATGACACGCGCCGTTCGAATCACCAGCCACGTCAGCCTCGTCGCGGCGCTTGCCGCCGTTTTCACCGTCGTCGCGTGCTCGGGCGCGGGCAACAAGGGGGACGGCTTCGGCGATCCCGACGCGAACGCCGACGGCGCGGGGGGCAGCAGCGGCTCCTCCGGCGGCCCGGGGGGCGGCCTCGACGCCACGCTCGGCGGCGACCTCGACGGCGGGTCCCGCGGCGGCAGAGGGGACGGCTCGCTCTTCAACGACGCGACGCCGGACGTCGCGAGCGACGGGTGCGTTCCCGGCGAGGCCGGTCCCCCGCCCTTCCCCCAGCGCTGCACCGGCGCGACGAACAACGAGTGCGACGGCGTCACCGACACGACGCTGACGTCGCTCGGCGTCTCGAGCGCGCTCCTCAACGGCGCCCAGGGCAACGGCTTCGACGACGACTGCGACGGCCTCGTGGACGAAGGCTGCACGTGCCCGGGCTCGGGCAATACGAAGACCTGCTACCTCGTGCCGGCGACGCAGATCGATCCGGCGACGAAGGCCGCGGTCGGCTGGTGCACGACGAACGCCAAGGGCTCGCTCGACTGCGCCGGCAACGAGTTCCCGAAGTGGAGCGGCGCGTGCCGTGGCGCGCAGCCGCCGTACCGCCACGACATCTGCGCCATAGGCGATTTCAACTGCGACGGCCTGGAAGAGAACAGCGACATCCAGGACTGCCAGTGCAAGGTCGGCGTCGTGCAGTGCCCGACGGCGGCGCTCACCTACGCGCCCTACCCGGACAAGGCGAACCTCCCGCTCCTCGACGCCACGCAGTGGATCACCGACCCGGCGCAGCGCGCGAGCGGAACGAACTGGACCTGGACGATCATCGGCGGCGACTGCGACAACGTCCTGCCGCACCCGACGTACGCGCTCTACACGGGCAAGGACTCGTCGACGGCGACGCGCAAGGGCACGCGCACCGCCGTCGCGCTCGACAACACGCAGAACCCCCCGCGCTACATCGCCAAGGGCGGCTCGCCGCTTCAGAGCATCTACGCGCCGGGCTACGGCAACGGCGTCGCCGGCGGCCAGATTTATCCGGCGTTCGGGCTGAGCGGCGACTACCTCGTGCAGGGCGAGTGGGATCTGAACGGCCAGCACTACGTCTGCACGCAGAAGGTGCAGGTCCGCGCGCCGGGTGTGCGCGCCGAGCTTTGCTGGGACTCGGTCGGCGGCCAAGAGACGTCGAACCCGGCGGGCAACGACATCGATCTGCACTTCGCCCGCCTGCAGGGGACGAGCTGCGGCCAGCACGGCTGGGACACGGTCTGCCCCGTCGGCGGCACCTACCAAGACTGCTGGTACAACCCGAGCTCCGGGTGCCGCGAAGGCGCGGCCGGCGCGGTGCCGGGCTGGGGCTACACAGCCTCCGCCGACACGGCGTGCCTGGGTTGGTCGTCGCGCCGCGTGAAGAGCGCGAACGGATGCACCAACCCGCGCCTCGACCGCGACAACATCAGCTGCGACAAGGACGTCGACGATCCGACGAACCCGGGCTTCTGCGGCCCCGAGAACATCAACCTCGACAACCCGAACGACGGCGACGCGTTCGTCGTCGGCGTGAACCACTACGGCAACAACTCGGGCACGCCTGCAGCCAAGTCGCACGTGAACGTCTACTGCAACGGCGAGCGCGTGCTGTCGGCGGGGTACAACCCGGTGACCGGGCAGACGTACCCCGTCCTCACCGTGCCGGGCGCCGAAGCCACGGGCGACTGGTGGACGGTCGCGACCGTCAAGACGCACGTGGCGGGCGGGCAGATCACCGGATGCGACGTCGCGGCGGTGCCGCCGCACTTCGCCGACCCCACGCGCGACGGCTCGAACTGCGTCGACTCGCAGTCGAACGCGTCATCGCCCGCCTACAACTACAAGAACCACGCGTTCGTCGATCACGCGTCCTTGCAGGGCGTGCCGAACGGGTCCGTCCCGGCGTTGCCAGGCCAGTGGTGCAAGCACTGAGGCGGACGGCGCGATGCTGCTCTTCGGACTGACCGGCGGCATCGCCTCGGGCAAGAGCGCGGTCTCCGCGCGCCTCCGCGCGCGCGGGGTGCCAGTCATCGACGCCGACCAGCTCGCGCGCGAGGTCGTCGTGCCCGGGTCGCCCGGCCTCCGCGCCGTCGTGGAGGCGTTCGGCCAAGAGGTGCTCGGCTCGGACGGCGCGCTCGATCGCAAGGCGCTCGCCG
>JAYVXL010000870.1:0-3238 GCA_043785185.1 Myxococcales bacterium | reverse complement strand
CCGCTATACTTCGAGGGATGAGCGACGCCGCAGAGCGCAAGCGAGCGCGTGCCAGTTGGAGCGGCCGCGTGTTTCGCGGTCCTGAAGCCCTCGCCGAGCTCGAGGACGACGCACGAAGCGAGCGAGCCGCGATGGCGCCGCTCGATCGCCTCGCGCTCACGTGGGCGCTCAGCCTGGAGCAATTCGGAAGCGGAGGAAGCGGAGGAAGCGATGGCACGACGATGGAGCCCCGACTTCCTCGATCTGCTTACCGCCTTGAACGGCGCTGACGCGCGCTACCTGCTCGTCGGCGGTCACGCGGTCGGGCTGTTCGGGCACCCCCGCGCGACGAAGGACTTCGATCTCTGGGTGGAAGCGACGCCCGAGAATGCAGGCCGCGTCTTTCGCGCGCTGTCGGACTTCGGGGCGCCCGTTCAAGGAGTGGTCGAGGCTGACTTCGCTCGCGCGGGCGGCGGGTTCCGCATGGGGAGCCCGCCGTTTCGGATCGAGATCTTGACGGAGGTCAGCGGCGTCCGGTTCGAGCACGCCTGGCCGCGCCGCGAGACCTTCGCGCTCGACGGCGTACGGTGCTTCGTGATCTCGCGCGCCGATCTCCTTGCGAACAAGCGCGCCGCGGGGCGGCCTCAAGACCTCGCGGACGTCGACTTCCTGGAGCGCGCCAAGCCGGGCGACGCGTGACCTAAGCGGCGTCCGCGCTCCCCGGGCGTTTCTCACCCCAGCCGCGCGACGCCGAACGCGAGCGCGAGCATCAGCGCGCCGACCCCCGCGTCGAGGACGCGCCACGCCCTCGGGCGCGCGAACAGCGGCGACAGGCGGCGCGCCCCAAAGCCCAGAACGCCGAACCACAACGCGCTCGCCGCCGTCGCGCCGAGCACGAACGGCACGCGCCCGGCCGCGGGCTCCGCGCTGCCGAGCGCGCCCAAGAGCACCACGGTGTCGAGGTAGACGTGCGGGTTCAGGAACGTGAGCGCGAGCACCGTCATGAGCGTCGGCGCGAGCGGCGCGCTTGCCGCCGCCCCGCCCCGCGCCCCGCCCCGCGCGAAGAGCGCGCGACGCAGCGCGAAGAGGCCGTACGCGACGAGGAACGCGACGCCGCCCCACCGCGCGGCCGCGAGCGCCGCGGGGTGGGCCGCGATCAGCGTGCCCATGCCGAGCACGCCCGCGCCGATGAGCAGCGCGTCGCTCACGATGCACAGCGCGACCACCGGCACGAGGTGCAGCCGGCGCAGCCCGAGGCGCAGCACGTACGTGTTCTGGGCGCCGATCGACGCGACCAGCGCGGCCGAGGCCGCGAAGCCCGTGGGAAACGACTGCCAACCCGTCATCGAGAGCGTGTTCATCGAGGCCTCCGTACCCGCCGAACCTAGCGCCGGAGCGTTCATAGACAAGCTAAAGTATTTGAGGATACATTAGCGATGCTAATGCGCGACTACATGCAGCTCGCCGCGCTCGCGGCGGTCCTCCGCGAAGGGAGCTTCGAGCGCGCGGCGGAGGCGCTCGGCGTGACGCCGTCCGCCGTCTCGCAGCGCATCAAGCTGCTCGAGGACGCGGCAGGCAGCGTCCTCGTGCTCCGCGGCAAGCCGTGCACCGCCACGCGCGTCGGCGAGCGGTACTACCGGCACGCGCTGCAGGTGGAGCTGCTCGAGTCCGATCTCGCCGAGGAGCTCGGGCGCGCCGCCACCCTCACGAAGGGGGCCGCCGCGCCGCCGGTGTCGATCGCCGTGAACGACGACAGCCTGGCGACGTGGGTGCTCCCTGCTCTCGCCAAGTTCGCGGAGGAGACGGGCCTCTGCGTGAAGCTCGAGGTCGACGACGAGGCGCACACCGCCGAGTGGCTGCGCACCGGTCGCGTGCTCGGCGCGATCACCGCCGAGGCGACGCCGGTGCAGGGCTGCCGCGTCGAGCCGCTGGGCACCATGCGCTACCGCGCCACGGCGAGCCCCGCCTATGTGCGGCGCTGGTTCTCGGGCGGCGTGACGCGTGCGGCGCTGCGCAAGGCGCCCGCCCTCTTCTACGATCGGCGCAACGCCCTCGAGACGCGGTACGTCGACAGGGTCCTCGGCTTCCGGAGCGTCCCGCTCCGCGCGCACTGGATCCCGTCGAGCGCGGCGTTCGTCGACGCGGCCCTCCTCGGCCTCGGTTGGGGTATCAACGCGGAGATCCTGGTCCACGAGCACCTGCGCCGCGGGCGCCTGGTCGACCTCGTCCCTGGCAAGGCGATGAGCGTCTCGCTCTTCTGGCAGCACTGGCGCCTCGAGTCGGCGACGCTCGGGGCCCTGACGCGCGCGCTCACGCGGCAGGCGGGCCTCGTGCTCCATCCGCGGTCGAAGGAGTAGACTCGGGCCGTGGACGCCGACCTCGCCTCGATTCACGCCGACGTGGACGCCGTCGCCGGGCGTTTGTACCTCGTGCACGCCGCGCGCACCGCGTGCCGGAAGGGCTGTAGCTCCTGCTGCGTCGATGGGCTGACGGTCTTCGAGGTGGAAGCCGAGCCGATCCGCCGCCGCCACGCCGCGCTCTTGCGGGAGGGGACACCGCACGCCGCGGGGGCCTGCGCGTTCCTCGACGAAGAGGGCGCGTGCCGAATCTACGCCGAGCGCCCGTACGTCTGCCGCACGCAGGGTCTCCCGCTCCGATGGCTCGAAGAGCGCGAAGGAGAGCCCGTGGAGCTGCGCGACATCTGCCCGCTGAACGACTCCGGCGAGCCCCTCGTCGATCTGGCCGCCGAGGATTGCTGGACCCTCGGCCCCGTCGAGGAGCGTCTCGCCCGCCTGGAGCTCCCGTCGCGCCCGCGAACAGCTCTTCGGTCGCTCTTCGCGACGAAATAGCGAGGGGCGCCGCGCAAACGGCCTAGCGTGAAGCGTGGATCAGCGATCTCGAAACCCGAATCCAAAGGCGGTGACCTCCATGGGCGACAAATCTCCGAAGGCCAAAGACAAGTCGAAGAAGCAACACACGGCGGACAAGGACCAGAAGGCGGCCGCCGCCAACGCGAAGGCCAACGCGAACTCGAACGCGGCCAACGCGGCCAAGAAGAGCAAGTAGGCCCGACGCCGGGGGCGGGCGAGAACCCGTCCCCGCGACGGCGCCGCGCGGTCCCCGCCGCCGGCGAGCTGGCCCCGCGGTGTTGAGGAGGTCCGAGGCGGCCGCTCCAACGTGTCTATATAGTGGCAATATTTCTCGCTGAACCGGCGGCATGTTGTCTATATAATGACAAATACTCATGGCCGTCTCTCGC
>JAYVXL010000869.1:0-10473 GCA_043785185.1 Myxococcales bacterium | reverse complement strand
GAACGCCGGGCCCGCGCCTCAGCGCGCGCTGACGAGCGACGACGGCGGCGCTTGGTCGCGCAACTCCTCGGCGACCTCGCGCAGCTCGATGCGGAGCGTGCGCGCCGACTCGTGGCGATCCTGCGGCCGCTTCGCGAGCGCGCGCATGAGAATGTCCTCGAAGAGCGGGTCGAGGCCCGGCACGAACTCGCTCGGTCGGCGCGGCGGCTCGTTCTCGTGCTTCATGAAGAGCTCGACGAGCGACTCCGCGGTGAACGGGTGCGCGCCCGTCGCCGCCTCGTACATCGTCATGCCGAGCGCGTAGATGTCCGTGCGCGCGTCGAGCTCGGCGCCGCGGATCTGCTCGGGGGACATGTACGCGGGCGAGCCGCAGATCATGCCGCCGATCGTGAGCTCCTCTTCGTTGCCCGCGTTCTTCAGCTTGGCCATGCCGAAGTCGCAGACCTTGACGAGATCGGTCGCGCCGAAGTCCTCGTCCACCGCCGGCACGAGGAGCAGGTTCTCGGGCTTGATGTCGCGGTGGATGATCCCCTCGTGGTGCGCGAGCGCGAGGGCGCTGGCGACCTGCACGCCGATCTCGACGACGCGCAGGACCGGCAGCCGGCCTTCGACCTGGAGGATCGCCTCGAGCGTGCGCCCCGCCACGTACTCCATCACGAGGTAGAGCAGGCCGTCCGGCTCCTGCCCGAAGTCGAGCACGCGCGTCACGTTGCGGTGATCGAGCCGGCTCGCCGCGCGCGCCTCGGCCTTGAAGCGCTTGACGAACTGCGCCTCGTGCTGGTTCTCCTTGTGGAGCACCTTTACGGCGACGGCGCGCCCGAGCTCGGCGTGCAGCCCGCGGTAGACCGCGCCCGCCCCGCCCGCGCCGAGGAGCGCCTCGAGCTTGTATTTGCCGGCGATGACGCGCGACAGGAGCGGATCCTTCGGCGGGGCTGGCCCGGGCGGCGGGGCGGCCGGCGGGCTCGCGCGAGGCGCCACGCCGCTCTGCTCCGGCGCCGCGCTCGGCAGCTGCGCCGGGGGGAGCGACTCCTTCACGCCCTCGATGAAGCAGCGATCGACGACGGTGTCCTCGGACGGCGGCAGCGAGAACGCGACCGGGATGGACTCCGGCCGCGCGGGCGCGCCGTCGTCGGGCGGCGGGATCGACTCGGACTCGGCCGGCACGTCCAGCTGCTCGGAGACGAGGTACAGCTCCGCCGCCTGCACGCGCGTGCGCGGCCGGAAGCGGTACGGCACCATGCCCGCTTCGACGTCGCCGGCGCGCTCGCCGAGGACGGAGACCTTCCGGTCGAAGCCGGCCACCTCGAAGTGGAACACCGCCTCGTCGGGCACCCCCGCCAGCAAGTCCGACGGAAGCCGGGTCACGCCGTGCCGAAGCGCGGCGCGAACGACGCGGCCGAGAATGCCGACGCTCGACAGCCGGACGACGAGCTCCGAGGGGGTGGGCGCGGTCACGGTGGACTACGACTATAGTGGGCGCGCGGCGCGGAGGGGACACCTTCCATGGCGCGCGGCGGCGACGACACGTGGGAGCGCGTGGCACCGCGTGGACATGGACGCTCCACTTTCCAGTGACCGCGACACGCACACCCGAGGTTGTGCCGCCGGCACAGTCGAGGTGCGCTGCATTTGCGGGAAATTCCCGGCGATTGAGGTGGTACGGCGCGTGCTAATCAATTGGCGTGCTCCCCAAGATCCCTCTGGCCTTCGGCCTCGCCACCCTCCTCGTCGTCGCCTGCGGCGGCGCGGTCAACCCCGACCTTGGCGGCTCGTCGGGCGGCGGCTCGTCGAGCGGCGGCTCGTCGAGCGGCGGCTCGTCTTCTTCAGGCGGCTCGGGCGGCTCGTCTTCTTCAGGCAGCTCGGGCGGCTCCAGCTCCTCGTCTTCGTCGTCCTCGGGCGGCTCGTCGAGCGGCGGGTCGACCTCGTCCTCCGGGGGCAGCAGCTCCGGCGGCGGTCCCTGCATCGAAGGGACCCTCGGCGATCTGTGCCCGTGGGATTGCCCGTTCGGGCCGCGCGCGCGCTGCACGGGCGGCCGCTGGACGTGCCCGCCTCGGACGCCGTCGTGCGACGTGTGCACGGCCCCCCCGCCCCGCTGCGCGTGCGGCGCGCCCGCGTGCGACGCGTCCACGCAGCAGTGGACGTGCGGCGCGTGCCCCGCCACCTTCGCGTGCGGCGACAAGACGTGCCTGAGCGGGGAGATCTGCACGGACACGTCGTCCGGGGTCCCGACGCTCGACGGCGGCGCGTCGGATGTCTTCGCGTGCGCGCCCACGCCCGCCGCGTGCGCCGCGACGCCGACGTGCACCTGCGTCGTCGCCGCGCTGGCGAACGGCTCCGGCTGCTCGCCGTCGTCGTGCAGCCAGGACGCGCAAGGCCACGTGCACGTCACCTGCGGCGGCCTTTAGCGCTTCGGCGTCGCGGCGGTCGGCGGCGCGCGCGCGGGCTCGTCTTCTCCTTGACCCCGTCTCCGCAGGGTGCATAACTGTCGCCCTTCCGCGCGAGGCCTCGAGGTCAGCCGGACAAACACGCGGAGTCTGGCGCGTTTAAGGAGCGGTTAGCGATGCCCCGTAACGTCACCGTCGGTTTGATTCAGGCTGCCACCCCGTTCGATCCCGCGTGGAGCGTCGACAAGGTCAAGAAGGCCGGTCTCGATGTGCACATCCCGTTCATCGAGGAAGCGGGAAAGAAGGGCGTCCAGATCCTCGGCCTCCAGGAGATCTTCAACGGCCCGTACTTCTGCCCGTCGCAGGACACCAAGTGGTACGACGCGGCCGAAAGCGTCCCCGGTCCGATGACCGAGCTGATGCAGACGTACGCCAAGAAATACAACATGGCGATGGTCGTGCCGGTCTACGAGAAGGAGCAGGCCGGCGTCCTCTACAACACGGCCGCCGTCATCGATCACGACGGGACGTACCTCGGCAAGTACCGGAAGAATCACATCCCGCACACGAACGGCTTTTGGGAGAAGTTCTTCTTCAAGCCGGGCAACATGGGCTACCCGGTCTTTCAGACGCGCTACGCGAAGATCGGCGTGTACATCTGCTACGACCGCCACTTCCCCGAAGGCGCGCGCCTCCTCGGCCTGAACGGCGCGGAGATCGTGTTCAACCCGTCGGCCACCGTCGCGGGCCTCTCGCAGTACCTCTGGAAGATCGAGCAGCCCGCGCACGCCGTCGCCAACGGCTACTTCGTCGCGGCGAGCAACCGGGTCGGCACCGAGGCGCCCTGGAACATCGGGAAGTTCTACGGAACGAGCTACGTCGTGAACCCGCGCGGCGAGTTCCTCGCCACGGCGAGCGAGGACAAGACCGAGCTCCTCGTCGCGACGTGCGACCTCGACCAGATCGAAGAGGTCCGCAAGACCTGGCAGTTCTACCGCGACCGTCGCCCGGAGACGTACGAGGGGATGGTCAAGCTGTGAGCCGCGGGCGATGACGTCCCGCTTCCAGCTCCCGGACGATCGCGTCGAGCGGGCGCTGCCCGACAAAAAGCCGCTCTTCGGCCTCGCCGAGGCGCGCGCCGAGTCCGAGCGGTGCCTCTACTGCGCCGACGCGCCGTGCATCAAGGCGTGCCCGACGGCGATCGACGTCCCGACGTTCATCAAGAAGATCGCGAGCGGCAACGTGCGCGGCTCCGCGCGGACGATCTTCGAGCAAAATATCCTCGGCTACTCGTGCGCGCGCGTCTGCCCGACCGAGGTGCTCTGCGAGGGCGCGTGCGTGTACACGGCGTGGCAGAAGGCGCCGATCAAGATCGGTCGGCTGCAGCGCTACGCGACGCAGCACGCGACCGCGCAGGGGGAGCCGCCGATGTTCGCGCCGAAGGCGGCGCCCGCGCGCGGCCCGCGCCGCAAGGTCGCCCTCGTCGGCGCCGGCCCGGCGTCGCTCTCGTGCGCGGCCTACCTCGCGATGGAGGGGCACGCGGCCACGATCTTCGAGCGCCACGCGCTGCCTGGCGGCCTCAACACGACCGGCATCGCGCCCTACAAGCTGCACGCGGAGGACGCGCTGCACGAGGTCGAGTGGGTGCTCGGGCTCGGAGTGGACGTGCGCACCGGCGTCGAGATCGGTCGCGACGTGACGGGCGAGGCGCTGCTCCGTGGCTACGACGCGGTGTTCCTCGGCGTCGGGCTCGGCAAGGACACGACGCTCGGCGTCCCCGGCGAGGACGGCGCCGGCGTCTACGGCGCGGTGCAGTGGATCGAGCGGATGAAGACGCTCAAGAAGAGCGACGCGAAGCTGCACCTCGGGCGCGTCGTCGTCGTCGGCGGCGGCAACACCGCGATCGACGTCGCGCGCGAGAGCGCGCTGCTCGGCGCCGAGCTCGTCACGATGGTCTACCGCCGCGGGGCGGACGAGATGAGCGGCTACCTCCACGAGATGGACGGCGCGCGCAAGGAGGGCGTCGTCCTCGCCGCGAACGCGCTGCCGAGCGCGTTCGTGCGCGACGCCGGCGGCCGACTGACCGCGCTCCGCGTGCAGAAGGCCGAAGGCGGCAAGGCGGTCCTCGGCACCGAGCGCGACATCCCGTGCGACGTCGTCGTCGTCGCGATCGGTCAATCGAAGCTGCGCGATCTCGCGGCGCAGTTCCCCGGCGTCGCGCTCGACCGTAAGGGGTGCGTCGTCGCCGACCCGACGACGGGCGCCACCGGCAACCCGAAGGTGTGGAGCGGCGGCGACTGCACCAACGGCGGCAAGGAGGTCGTCAACGCCGTCGCCGACGGCCGCAACACCGCGCGGACGCTCATCGCCGCATGGGCGCGCGAAGCAAACGGCGCGAACGGGGCAAGCGAGTAGCCATGGCCGACCTCACCACCGACTTCTGCGGCATCAAGAGCCCCAACCCGTTCTGGCTCGCGTCCGCTCCGCCGACGAACACCGGCGAGCAGATCATGCGCGCGTTCGACGCCGGCTGGGGCGGCGCGGTGTGGAAGACGCTCGGCGATCCGATCGTCAACGTCACGAGCCGCTTCGGCGCGGTCGACTACGCCGGGCAGAAGATGATGGGGGTCAACAACATCGAGCTCATCACCGATCGCCCGCTCGCCGTGAACCTCGCGGAGATCCGCGAGGTCAAGAAGCGCTACCCGGACCGCGCGATCATCGCGTCGCTCATGACCGAGACGAAAGAGGACTGGCGCGTCCTCATCCAGAAGTGCGAGGAGGCCGGCGTCGACGGCCTCGAGCTGAACTTCGGCTGCCCGCACGGCATGTGCGAGCGCGGCATGGGCTCGTCGGTCGGCCAGGAGCCCAAGCTCCTCGCCGAGATCACGAGCTGGGCGAAGTCGTTCGCCAAGACGCCCGTGCTCGTGAAGCTCACGCCGAACACCGGCGACATCGTCGAGGCCGGCCAGGCCGCGGTGCAGGGCGGCGGCGACGGCATCAGCCTCATCAACACGATCAAGAGCATCGTCGGCGTGGACCTCGAGCGCATGGTGCCCGTGCCGCGCGTCGGTGGCGGCTCGTCGAACGGGGGTTACTGCGGCCCCGCGGTGAAGCCGATCGCGCTGCACATGGTCGCCGCGCTCGCGCGCGACGAGGTCGCCGGCCGGGTGCCGATCAGCGGAATTGGCGGCGTCTCCAACTGGCGCGACGCCGCAGAGTTCATCGCGCTCGGGGCGACGAACATCCAGGTCTGCACCGCGGTGATGCACTACGGCTACCGCATCGTGCACGACATGATCGAGGGGCTGAGCGAGTTCATGGACCGCCAGGGAATCCCGAGCGTCGCGGCGCTGCGCGGCCGCGCGGTGCCGGCGTACAAGGAGTGGGGCGATCTCGACCTCGGCTACAAGCTCGTCGCGAAGATCGACGCGAAGAGCTGCATCGGCTGCCAGCTGTGCGTGACGGCCTGCAACGACGGCGCGCACCAGTGCATCTTCACTGGCTCCGGCGAGAAGGCGCGGCCGCCCCACGCGCACACGAAGGGCAAGGCGCAGCCGCCGACGCCGCTGCCGCTCGGCAAGCTCGCCGGCGATCGCGTCCCGTGGATCGACGAGCCCGAGTGCGTCGGCTGCAACCTCTGCCAGCTCGTCTGCCCCGTCCCCGGGTGCATCACGATGGTCGAGACGCCCGGCGGCAAGCACGAGACGTGGAACGAGCGCGTCGCGGACGGCCGCGGCAAGGTCCCCGGCGGCATCCACGATTGACGGCCCGGCGCGGGTCGTCACGCGTACCTTGGCTCGCTCGACTCAGTGCCAGAGGTCGAGCGGCAGCGGCGCGTCGAGGTCGTGGGCGCCCTCCGCGGGCACGACCGACGTGGGGTTCGCCTTGTACGTGTGCTCCTTCGACGGGAACGTGCCGGCCTGGACCTCCGACACGTACGCGCGCATCGCGGCGACGGCGGCGTCGCCGAGCTCGGCGTAGCGCTTGGCGAACTTCGGGCGATGGCCGCGCGAGAGGCCGAGCAGATCTGTGCAGACGAGCACCTGGCCGTCGCACGCCGGGCCGGCGCCGATGCCGATCGTGGGGATCGTGAGCTCGGCGGTCACGCGCTCGGCGACGTCCGGCGGCATCGCCTCGAGGACGATGCAAAACGCGCCGGCCTGCTCGAGGATCCGCGCGTCGTGGACGATGCGGTCGGCCTCTTCTTCGCCGCGGCCCTGCACCTTGAAGCCGCCGAGCGCGTGGACGCTCTGCGGCGTGAGGCCGACGTGACCGACGACGGGGATGCCAGCGCGCACGATGCGGTGCACGTGCTCGGCGATCTCCGCGCCGCCTTCGAGCTTCACGCTCTCGAACGAGCCGTCCTTCATCAGCTTGCCGGCGCTCTCGACCGCCTGCACTGCGGAGACCTGGTAGCTCATGAACGGCATGTCGCCGACGACGTGGGCGCTCACCGTGCCGCGCGCGACGGCGCGGCCGTGGTAGCAAATTTCCTCGAGCGTCACGGGGATGGTGTTCGCGAGCCCCTGAACGACCATGCCGAGCGAGTCGCCGACGAGGATCATGTCGACCTCGGCCTCGTCGACCAGGCGGGCCATCGTGAAGTCGTAGGCGGTCACCATCGAGATGGGGACGCCGCCGCCGCCGCCTGTCGAGACCTTCCGCGCGCGCAGCTGAGGGACGGTGATCTTGGGCCGGGCGGGGGGTCGGGCGGCCGGCGTTCCTGAGCTCGCGTACATTCGGATCCGGGTCGCAGCCGGGGTGGCGTCGCGGGGCGGGTTACCTCCACGCGCGTGAGCGGTCTGCGCCTATAGAGTCCCTAGCTCTCGGGAGGCCGAATGGCAAGGCGCGCAGCGTGGCGGTAGAGTGAGACGTGACCCGGGATCGCCGATGAGGCGCGCTTTTCGAAGGGAGGACGCCCTCGTGCAGGCGCTCGACCTCGAGCGTCACGCCCCGCGGGCGCTGGCGATTGGCCTCCTCCTCGCGGCCCTCCTCCACGCCACGGCGGTCGCCTACGCCAAGCTGATGCCCGCTCCGCCGACGCCGCGGCTCGCTCCGATCGTCGTGCGGCCGATCGAGATCGACCTGACGCCGTCGGCGGCGCCGGTCTTGCGCTTGCCGTACGAAATCGAGGAGACGACGATCGCGGTCCCCTCCCCCCCGCGCGCGCCGCTCCCGCGCCTGACCGTCGCGGCCGCGCGCGTGCCCGCGCCCACGCCGCCGCCTCCGCCTGCTCCGCCGCCTCCGCCTCCTCCTGCGCCGGAGGCGCCGGCCGTGGTCCCCTCCGTCGCGCCGCCGCCCACGCCGCTGCCCCTTCCGCCGCGGCGAATCGGGCCCGATCGCTCGAGCCCCGCGCGTCTCGGCGGCAACGTCACCTGGCGCTGCCCGTTCCCGAGCGAGGCCGACCCGGAGATGCACCACGTGATCGTGCGCGCGCAAGCCGAGGTGCGCGCCGACGGCACCGCGATCGCGGTGAGCATCCTCTCCGATCCGGGCTACGGCTTCGGCCGCGCGGCGCGCCTCTGCGCGATGCAGCACACGTACGTCCCGGCAAAGGGCGCCGACGGCGAACCGGCGCCTGGCTTCACGGTTCCGTTCGCCGTCCACTTCGACAAATACTGAGGAAGCCTGTGGTAGGGTGCGCCCTCCGATGCGACGATGCCTTCGTCAGGGCCTAGCCCTCGCGCTCTTCGCTCTCGCCGCCTGCGACCGGCCCCCTGCGGCGGACGGCCTGCGCGAGTGGACATCGGCCGACCACGACCGCAGCGACGAAAAGGAGAAGCTCCAGGCCGGCGCGCAAGCCACCGGCGCGCGAGGGCCGAAGGGGCCGCCGCAGGGCGCGGGGCAAGCCGGCGGAGGCGTCGACGCGCTCGTCGACGCGACCTGGAAGGCGCAGTGCCTGCGCTGCCACGGCCCGATCGGGCATGGGGATGGCCCCGAAGGCCCGATGGTCAAGGCGCCCGATCTGACGCGCGGCGACTGGCAGGACACGATTCAGGACGCCGAGATCGCCGCCGTCATCAGCAACGGCAAGAACAAGATGCCGAAATTCGAGCTGCCGGCGCCGGTCGTGCAAGGCCTCGTCGCGCGCATCCGCGCGTCGCGGGGGCGATGATTGGCGCTGAACCGCCGGCGGCTTGGCTCCGTCCTGATCGTGGCGCTCGGGCTCGCGCTCTGGCTCGTCTTGGGGCGCAAGGTCCCGAAGGATCAGGTCGTCCACGTCGTGCTCGGCGACGCGGCGCCGAGGGTGACCCAGGTGCGGCTGCGGTACACGGCGGACGGCGAGGCCGACGTGCTGCGTGAAGCGGCGTTCGAGTACGCCGCGGGCCGCGCGCCGCGCATCGTGACGCACGAGCCTCGCCTCGCGGGCGGCGACTACCTGGTCGAGATCGACGTCGCCGAAGGAAACGATCGCACCGAGGTGCGTCGTAAGGTTAAGCTCGACGGAGACCCCGTGAGCCTGGACGTCAGAGAGCCTTCGAAATGAGCGATTCGGACAAGCCCGAGCCCGAGTCCGTTCGGGTAGAGGTCGACATCGCGACGCGCGCGGCCAACGCGCGCGCCGGCGCGAACGTGTCGCTCGTCGCCGCCATCCTCTCGGGCACGCACAAAGGCCTGACCAAGGCGATGGGCGGCCGCATGCGCATCGGCAAAGCGC
The DNA here is from genome assembly GCA_043785185.1 of Myxococcales bacterium. GTDB lineage: Bacteria > Myxococcota_A > Polyangia > Polyangiales > Polyangiaceae > JANYHK01. The sequence continues at coordinate 1,428 of JAYVXL010000869.1, read as the reverse complement.
AAGACAACGACCTCGTCCTCACCGACGACACCGTGTCCCGCCACCACTGCGAGCTCATTCGGTCGCCCGAAGGAATCCACATTCGCGACCTCGACTCGACCAACGGCACGCGGGTCGACGGCACGCGCATCCGCGAGGCCACGGTGCAGCCGGGCAGCGTCGTCAAGGTCGGCGAGGTCGAAATCTCGCTGCGCCCCGCGGCGTCCAAGATCGAGGTGCTGCCGAGCGACAAGCCGAATTTCGGCACGGCGATCGGCCAGAGCCTCTCGATGCGCACGATCTTCGGCGTGCTCGAGCGCATCGCGCCGACGGACGCGACCGTCCTCCTCGAGGGCGAGACCGGCACCGGCAAGGACGTGCTCGCGCGCTCGATCTGGCAGGCGTCGCACCGCGCGCCGAAGCCATTCATGGTCGTCGACTGCGGCGCGGTCAGCTATTCGCTCATCGAGAGCGAGCTCTTCGGCCACGAGCGCGGCGCGTTCACCGGCGCCGTGAGCTCGCGCCAGGGCGCCTTCGAGCTCGCCGACGGCGGCACGGTGTTCCTCGACGAAATCGGCGAGCTGCCGCTCGACGTGCAGCCCAAGCTGCTGCGCGTGCTCGAGACGCGCGAGTTCCGCCGGGTCGGCGGCAACAAGACGATGCACACCAACGTGCGCGTTATCGCCGCCACCAAGCGCGATCTCCTCCGCGAGGTGCAGGCCGGCAAGTTCCGCGAGGATCTGTACTTCCGCCTCGCCGTCGTCCCGGTGACCGTTCCTCCGCTCCGCGGCAGGCGCGAGGACATCCCGCTGCTCGTGACGACGATCCTGAAGGCGTCGGGAGCGACGGAGATGACCGTCGCCCCCGAGACGCTGCAGGCGCTCGCCGCGCACGACTGGCCCGGCAACGTCCGCGAGCTGCGCAACGTCCTCGAGCGCGCGGTCTATATGGCCCAGGCCGTCGGCGGCCGCGAGCTGTCGGTCGTCGCCCTCCCCGGCTCGGCCCCGCCGACCGACACGGCGTTCGCCTTCGAGCCCGGCAAGAGCTACCGCGACACGCGCGCCCGCTACGACGGCGAGTTCGAGAAGCGTTACGTCAAGTGGCTCCTCGGCCGTCACAGCGGCAACGTGAGCGCCGCCGCGCGCGAGGCCAAGATGGACCGCAAGCACCTGCACGACATGGCGAAAAAGCACGGCCTCCGCGGCGAAACCGGCGAAGAGAGCTGACCGCGGCTTTTTCAGCCTGCGGCAGGCCGCCGGCACGGCTCGAGCGTAGGCTAGGGCAAGGCTAGGGGGCGATGGACGAGCGAACCGTGAACGAGGGCGGCAGCGGCGTCACGGCGCCGCTCGCCGGAGCGCCCGCGCGCGCCGCCCCCACGGCGGAGCCCGTCGTCGCCGGATACGATCTCGTCCGCGTCCTCGGCCGCGGCGGGATGGGCATCGTCTGGGA
>JAYVXL010000868.1:0-3243 GCA_043785185.1 Myxococcales bacterium | reverse complement strand
TCGGGGTGAACGGAGCGCCGCAGCAGCGGGAGAGGGATGTCCCACGCCACCGGCGCAGGCGGCGGCGGCGTCGTGCGCGCGAGCTCGAGGACCGGCGCGCGCTGCGGGGCCGCGCTCAGCCCATCGCCGTCGGCGCGCGTTCCCCACGGCGGCGTCAGGTTCGCCCGGCGCGCCGGGCTCCCCGCGTTCCAGCCAAGGACGGCCTGCTCGATCGCCCGCAGCGGCGCACGCACGACGCGGACCGGTGCTCCGAGGAGGCGGCCAATTTCCAGCGCGCCTTGCGCGTCGCGCACGTCGGGCACGACGACCTCCACCGTCCCCGTCCGCGGATCCTTGCGCACCGGCACCGCGCAGAGCCGGCCGCAGAGATCCAGCGGCAGCCCTGCCATCAGGTCGCGCGCCGGGACGACCGCGCGCACGCTCGGCGCCTCCGTCCGCGACAGCTCCGCCTCGAGCCGCTCGCGGGTCATCGCGCCCACGTCGAGGATCGCGCGCACGAGCGACACACGATCGCGCGCCGCAGCGAGGAGCGCCCGACCGAGCCCCTCTGGCGAGATCGCCTCCGTCAGCAGCAGCGCTCGACCGAGCTCGAAGCTCACCGGCCGAGTAGAGCAGAAGTCGTTTGGCCGGGACGGGCAAACGACGGCCGCGACCCGCGGCAATAGACCGGGCTACCGCCGAAACTGGAACACGACCTCGCTCTTTCGCACGAGCCCCAGCTGATCGCGCGCGATGCGCTCGACCGCCGCAGGATCGTCACGCAGCGCCTGCACTTGCACGCGCAGGTGCGACACGTCGCGCCGCAGCTCCGCGTTCTCGGCGTTCACCTCGGTCAGCTCCTTCTCGAGCGCGCGCATGCGCGGCAGCCCCTCGGGCTGGAAGATGAGGAGCGGCGCGCCCACGAACGCGACGGCGAGGATCGCCATGGGGAGCGTCCTCTCGAGGAACCGTGCGAGCTGGGCGGACGAGCGCATCTTAAGAGCCTCGGACGATAGGACGGCCCTTGCGATCCTGCCCAGTTTGCGGCGCCGCGTGCTACGACTTCTTCACCCCCCATGACTGCCCAGGCGATGTACGAGCCGGTCATTGGACTGGAGGTCCACGCCCAGCTGCTCACGCGGACCAAGGTATTTTGCGGGTGCAGCACGGCCTTCGGCGCCCCGCCGAACACGCACGTTTGCCCGGTCTGCCTCGGCCTGCCGGGGGCCCTCCCGGTCCTGAACGGCGAGGCGGTGAGCCTGGCCGTCCGCGCGGCGCTCGCGCTCGGCTGCGCCATCCGCGCGGCGAGCCGCTTCGCCCGCAAGAACTACTTCTACCCGGACCTCCCCAAGGGCTACCAGATCAGCCAGTTCGACGAGCCGTTCGCCGAGCACGGCACGGTCGAGCTCGAAGGCCGCACCGTCCGCGTCCAGCGCGTCCACATGGAAGAGGACGCCGGCAAGAACCTCCACGGCCGCGGCGGCGACTCGATCGTCGATCTCAACCGCGCCGGCACGCCGCTCGTCGAGATCGTGAGCGAGCCGGATCTTCGCAGCGCGAAAGAGGCCGCGGAGTACCTGCGTCAGCTCCGCGACGTGCTCGTCTTCCTGGGCGTCAACGACGGGAACCTCGAGGAGGGCTCGTTCCGCTGCGACGCCAACGTCTCGATCCGCAAAATGGGCGAGGAGAAGCTCGGTACGCGCGTCGAGCTGAAGAACATCAACTCGTTCAAGTTCGTCGAGCGCGCGATCGATCACGAGATCGCCCGCCAGGAGGCGGTGCTCGCGGGCGGCGGCCGCATCACCCAGGAGACGCGCGGCTGGGACGAGAAGTCCGGCGGCACCTTTTCGCTCCGCAGCAAAGAGGAGGCGCAGGACTACCGCTACTTCCCCGATCCCGATCTGCCGCCGCTCGTCATCGGCGAGGCGTTCGTCGCGCAGGTGCGGGCCGAGAGCCCCGAGCTGCCCAAGGACAAGCGCGCCCGCTTCGCGCGCGAGCTGCACCTCACGCCGTACGCCGCCGAGGTGATGACCCAGCACCCGCGGGTGGCCGCGTTCTTCGAGGAGGCGGCGATGCTGCACGGCGACGGCGTGCGCGTCGCGAACTTCGTCCAGAGCGAGGTCCTGCGCGACGTGACGACGCACGGCCTCACGGCGAGCCTCCCGGTCACCGCGCGCCAGCTGAGTGACCTCTTGGGCCTCGTGGACGCCGGCAAGATCAGCGGCAAGCAGGCCAAGGAGGTCTACGTGAAGCTCCGCGGCACCGCGAAATCGGCCGCGGACGTGGTCGCCGACGCGGGCATGGCGGTCGTGACCGACGAGAAGGCGATCGAGGCGCTCGTCCGCCGCGTCTTCGACGCGAACCCCAAGCAGGCCGCGGCGCTCAAGGCCGGCAAGACCGCGCTCTTTGGCTTCTTCGTCGGCCAGGTGATGAAGGAGACGAAGGGGAGCGCGAGCCCCCAGGTCGTCAACGACGTGCTCAAGCGGGTCCTGGGACCGTGACCGTGGGCCGCGTCCTCATCGTCGACGACAACGCGGATCTCGTGTCGACGCTCAAGGCCGTCCTCGAGGCGCCGAGCGCGCGCCTGTCGGTCGTGACCGCGTCGCATGGCAAAGAGGCGCTCGAGATCGCCGCGAGGGAGGGCTTCGACGTCGCGATCGTCGACGTGAAGCTCCCCGACGCGAGCGGCGTGGATCTCATCGCGCCGCTGCGGGCGCGCGCGCCGCTCTCCGAGGTCGTCCTCATCACCGGTTTCGCGAGCGTCGACGCGGCCATCGGCGCGCTGCGGTCCGGCGCGTTCGCGTTCGTCCTCAAGTCGTTTCGCCCGGAGGAGCTCATCTCCACCGTCGAGCAGGCGCTCACCAAGGTGCAGCTCAAACGCGAGCGCGAAGAGCTCGAGCAGCGCTACCGCGCCCTCGTCGAGCTGACCGACGTGCTCGTCGTCGCCCTCGACGAGGGCGATCACGTCCGCCTCTGGAACCCGCGGGCCAGCGCCGTCACCAAGGTCGCGTCCGATCAGGCGCTCGGCAGGCCCTTCCTCGACGCGTGGATCCCCGCCGAGGACCACGCGCGCATGCGCGACGCGCTCGCGCACGCGCGCTCGTCGGGCGCGCGCGAGGTCGAGACCGGCTTCACCGAGTCGCGCCGCCGCGTCCGCTGGCACCTGTCGTGGGCGCCCGCCGAGGCCGGCCGCGGCATGGTCTACGGCATCGGCATCGACGTCACGGAGCGCCGCGCCCTCGAGAAGCGGGCGGCGGACGCCGA
>JAYVXL010000867.1:0-10490 GCA_043785185.1 Myxococcales bacterium | reverse complement strand
CCCGGCGCGGCGCCGGCTCTCGCCGCGACAGTCCCCGAGGTCGCGACGTCCGCGCCAATGCCCGAAGGCTCGACGGCCGCGCAACGCCCTCCCCCGCCGCGAAACGCGCTCCGCGCAACGTCGACCCCGCTGCCGACCTCGCCGCCTTCTCTGCCGACCGCGTCCGCGAGCGGAGCGGCGCCCGCGACGCCCGCCCTCGACGCGACCGCGTCCGCCGCGCCGGTCGCCCCCCGCGAGCCTCCCGCTCCGACGGCGCCGCCGCCGACCGCGGCGCCCGCCCTGCCGGCGTCTTCCCCGTTCGACCCGTCGCACGCGCGCGCGGCCATCGCGTCCGTCGCCGTGGATCGTGTGAGCTCACGGGATGTCAACGCGCTGATCGCCCGCGCGGATCTACGCTCCTGCTATGTTGCGTCGGTGAACGCGGGCGAGCCCACGGCGCCCGGCGCGGCGGCGATCGCGCTGGAGCTCGAGGATCTTCGGGTCGTGCGAACCCGCGTGGCGGGGCTGCCCAACTCGCCGTCCTTGCGCGCCTGCATCCAGGGCCGGATGGCGGGCGGGCGCGCGCCGAGCGTCGACAGCGGCGACGCGACGGCGCGCATCGAAGTGAGCTTCACGCCATGACGACCGCGCGCTTCGTGATCACCCTGGTCGCCGCCGTCCTCGGGGGCTGCCAGGCGCTCGAGCCGAGCATGGGCGCGCTCCGCGCGGACGCGGGCGACGACACCCGCGCGCGCGACGGCTCGACCGGCGACGCGGGTGACGCCGTAAGCGCGGGCGACGCCGCCGACGCCGGACCTCCGCCGCCCGTGAGCTTCAAGAACGACATCCGCCCGCTCATGAACCGCTCCGACTCCGACCCGACGGGCCATGGCTGCAAGAAGTGCCACTACGCCACCGAGGCCTCGCACGTCTGCTTGGACATCGCAGGGCTCGACCTCGCGACGCTCGGCGCCTTGCGCCGCGGCGGGAACAACACGGGCGCCACGATCGTCGTCCCGGGCCAGCCGGCCGCGTCGGCGATCGTCCAGAAGCTCCGCGGCACGTTCCCGACGGGCGTGCAGATGCCGTTCAACGGGCCGGCGTACTGGCGCGAGCAGGACATCCAGCTGGTCGAGCGGTGGATCGCCGAAGGGGCGCGGGGGGCCGACGACGAATGAGGGAGCGAACGTTCACGATCGCGCTGGTTTTCGCCGCCGCCGTCGCGGCGAGCGCGGCCGTCGGGTGCCCGGGTCTTCGCGCGCACAGCTCCCCGGGCCTCAACCGCGCCGACCTCCCGGCGGAGGTCCGCGGCGACTACGACCTCTTCGCGCGGCGCTGCTCGAAGTGCCACGCCCTGTCGCGCCCGCTTGACAGCGGCATCACGAGCGACGCGTACTGGGTCACGTACGTCGACAAGATGCACCACATGCCCGGCAGCGGCATCTCCGACGAAGACGAGGTCGCGATCCTGCGGTTCTTGAAGGTGTACGCCGCGCGCGAGCGGGCGCGCGCTCAGGAGGCGGCGCCGTGAGGTGGCTCCACGCGCTCGTGGCCTTCGGGCTCACCATCGCCCTCCTCGCGACGCTCGGAGTCGGGACCGCGAGCGCCGTCGAGCGGACGTTCACCGGCTCGGCCCAATTCGACTACCACCTCGTGCCCTCGCCGAGCGACGCGAACGGACGCGCGCTCTCGTTCGACGGCTTCACGACGGAGGCGTCGCTCAAGCTCGTCGTCGACCTGACCGACCAGCTCTCGGCGAACGTGAAGCTCTGCTACGGATGCCACGGCGTCGAGGCCGACATGGCGCACATGGAGTTTCGCGTCGCCGACGAGCTCGCGTTCCGCGCCGGCCGCTTCAGCCCGAGCTTCGGCGCGTTCAACCTGCGTCACGACACCGGCAACCACCGCACGAGCGACAAGCCGCTCCCCTATGACATGGGGCGAATGCTCCGCCTGCGCGACTGGAACATGGGCGTCCTGCCGAGCCCGTTCCCCGACAACGCGATCGAGGCGAACGGGACGCACTGGTTCGGCTCGGCGACGCAGCTCGACTACGCGGTCTACGCGGTGAGCGGATTCAAGGGGGCGAACGACGCGGTCGACCTCGACTTCGTCCAGTCACGGTCACCGTCCGCGTATTACGTCGACAACAACAATAGGCCGTCGTTCGGCGGTCGCATGGCGGTGACGACGCGCATCTCGGACGTGAGCGACGTGACGCTCGGCGCGAGCGCGATGCACGGCACCTTCGACCCGAAGAACGAGCAGACGTACACGATCGCCGGCGCCGACGTGAGCCTGCGCATCGACCGCACGAGCCTGCGCGCGGAGTACCTCGTTCGCCGCGAGACGTTCGACGTGTCGAACCCGGCGCGGTTCAAGTACGACGTCCCGGCGTCGGGCGGCGACTTCTTTTCAAAGCACGGCGCGTACGTCGAGCTCGAGCATCCGCTGAGCGATCGCGTCGACGGGATCGTGCGGGTCGACGGTCTCTACCGCGTCGGCAACGTCCTCGCGGCGAGCACGCTCTCGCGGGAGAGCAGCGTCGGGCGGCTCACGCTCGCGTCAGCGTTCGCCGTGACGCGCAGCCTTCGTCTCAAGGGCTCGACCGAGCTCTGGGCGTTCTCCGACCCCGACGCGCGCGGCCACCTCCGCGAGGTGACGTTCCACCTCGGCGCCGTCGTCACGTTCTAGATGGACGAGCATGCGCGCGGGGATTTAGATACGAGCTAGAGCTCGAGCGACGACTCGTGCGCGCCTTCGTGCGTGCTCTTCATCTTCTTCTGCCACGCCGGCATGAGATGCAAGATCGCCGGGAGGACCAGCATCGCGCCGATGAGGCACGCGATCTCGCCGCTCATCGCGAGCTGCCCGAAGGACTGCAGCGCCTGGAAGTCCGCGAACAAGAGCGCGCCGTACCCTACGATCGTCGTGTAGCTGCAGAGCGCGACGGCGCCGCCCGTTCGCCGCAGCGCGAGGTCGACGTCGCCCCCGAGCAGGCGTGATCGGTCGAAGACGTTGAACGGATACTCGCACCCGATCCCGAACGTGATCGGGAACGCGATGAAGTTGATGTAGTTGAGCCGCGCGTCGGCGTACGCCGCGCCACCCGCCGTCCAGATCACGCCCATGACGAGCACGGCGAGCACGGCGAACGAGCCACGGAGGCTCGACGTCGCCAGCGTGACGACGATGAGAACGCCGAGGAACGAGGCGCCCGTCGCGACCGGGCCGTCGCGCTCCATCGAACGGATCATCTCCGAGAAGATGGTCGAGCGGCTCGCCGTCTGCACGACGACGTCGCCGGGCAGCTGCACGTTGTCGGTCGTCGCCGCGATGCGGAGGAGGTTGTGGCCGTCGGAGAGCGACACGTCGTTGCGTGTCTTGACGTAGAAGACCGTCCCGACGACGCCGCTGTTCTCCTCGAAGCGCCGGCGGAGCAGCGCGGGCAGGTCCTTCGGCTCGAGGACATGCAGGTTCTCGGGCGGGCGCATCTCCAAGATGCGCGCGCGCTCCGCCGGGTCCATGTCGTTCAGCACGGCCGGCGTGAGCCGATCGCGGATGCTCTCGAGCAGGTCGAGCTTCTTCTTCTGCTCCTCGCTCGTGCCTGGCATGAAATCGAAGATCGTGGCGACGTCCGCGATGAGCTGCCCTTGCGGGTCCTTCGCGTCGTTCTCCATGATCTTCTTCTTCACGAGCGGCACCTGCTCGGGGCTGTCCGCGAGCATGAGCGCGCCGGCGACGTTCATCTTCCCGCCGAAGACGGTGTCCGCTTTGTTCGACCAGTCGCCCGCGCCGCTCGTCTTCGAGCTGCGCGAGCCGAGATGGGCGAAGTTGTACTCCCACGGATCGCGCAGGTAGGCGGGCAGCTTGTAGAGCGCCGCCAGCGTGACGAGCGCGGCGAGCGCGACGATGAGCCGAGGCCACTTCTTGCTCGCCGCGGCGACGAGCCGCATGATCGGGCCGCTCGTGCCGTCCAAGGCGATCGGCGGCGGCGGGTCGCGGAGGTACTCGGGCAAGCGCGCCTGCGCGCGCTCGATGAGGACGATCATCGCCGGCACCGTCGGGATCATCGAGACCCACACCGCGAGCATGCCGACGAAGCCGATCATGCCGAACTGGTTGAACCCGCGGAAGCGCGTGATGACGAGCGAGCCGTAGGCGATCGAGCCGACGAAGGCGCCGACGAGCTCGGCGCGGAAGGCGTTCCACACCGCGTCGCGGCGCGCGACGTCGGGCGACATGCCGCGCGCGCGGAACTCGCGGTACCGCGACAGGAGCACGATCGGGTAGTTGATGCCGTTGCCGAGGATGATGACGCCGAGGAAGAGCCCGGCGGTGTTGACGTGGCCGTACGCGGTCATCGCGAACGCGTACGCGGCGCCGACGCCGACGATCGCCGGGAGGGCGACGACCGGGAGCGACCACGGCGAGCGGAAAAAGAAGCCGATGCCGATGACGATGAGCACGAAGCCGATGCCGCCCGCCCACGCGCCCTCGCTGAGGAGCGAGTCTTTCTCGGCGACGACGTTGGCGATGTGGCCGGCGTACCCCACCTTCATTTCGGGGTGGTAGGAGGCCGGGTTCATCTCGTCCACGATCGTGCGGATCTGCTTGAGGAGCAGGTCCTCCGAGCTGCCGCCGAGGCCGCTCGACGTGGAGACGACGCGGAGAGCCATCATCTTTCCGTCGGGCGTCGCGAAGTAGCCCGTCGGGAAGTCGTCGTGCTCGCGCGCTTTGGCCCTCCAGCGGTCGCGGAACTCGTCCATGCCGAGCGCGCTCTTCTTCTCCGGTGCGGCGGCGGTCGGAGTGGGCCCGGGCGGAGCGTTCGGCGAGAGCCCCTTGGGTTTGGGCGGCGTCGACGGGTCGGCGTCGTCGCCCTCGAGGTCGGAGACGAGGCCGCTCCTGATCGCGATCTGGTGATCGAGCGTCTCGTCGGCTCTCTCGAGGTCCGCGAGGTCGGCGTAGAGCCACTTCGAGTCTTCGAAGAACTTCTTCACCTCCTTCGTGCCGGTCTCGAGGTAGCCGATGAGCTCGGGGCCGCAGTCGGCGCGCTTGTCGGCGACGCACTTCTGCCGCTCGGCGAGGAGCTTGTTCAGGCGCGCGGCGAGCTCGTCGATGAACCTCTCGTTCGCCTTGCGATCCGGCGACTCGTTCACGACGATGAGCGGCGCGCCGCCGCCGGTGCGCCCGAGCTGGTGCTCGAAGGCCTTGAAGCCGGGGCTCTCGCGCGGGAGCAGCTCGAGCAGCTCGCTTCGCAGCTCCCACTTGTGCCACGCCCAGAACCACGTGGCCGCGCCGGTGGCGAGCACGCAGAGGAGCACGAGCGCCGGCATGCGGCCTGCGGCGTCGACGATGCGCGCGACGAGTCGCTTGATCACGACGCGGCTCCGATCGCTTCGAGGATCTCGTCCTGGATGCGTCGCGCCTGCGCCCGCGCGTCGAAGTCGCGCTCGATGCGCAGGCGCGCAGCGCGGCCGTGGCGCTCCCGCAACCCGCGGTCTTGGGCGTAGCGCAGCATCTCGCGCGCGAGGCCAGGCACGTCGGGCGGGGTGCCGCGCACGAGCGCGCCGTCCTCGCCGTGGCTCAGCATCTCCGCGACGCCGCCGACGTCGAACGCGACGACCGGCTTGCCGAGCGCCATCGACTCGATGACCGCGCGCGGGAGCGGGTCCGCGTAGACGCTCGGCACGACCGCGACGTCGAAGTCGGCGACGTACGGCTTCACGTCGGTCTTGAAGCCGAGGAAGGTGAAGCGCTCCTCGATGTCGAGCTCGCGCACGAGCGCGCGGCACTCCGCGAGGTGATCCGGGCGCATGTCGGCCGGCGTGTCGCCGAGGACGGCGAAGTGCACGCGCGCGCGGTCCTCCTCACCGAGCTGGTCCAGCAGCAGCTTCGCGGCGCGGACCATCTCGACGTAGCCCTTGCGCGGCAAGATGCGGCCTTGGCTGCCGAAGACGACGGTGCGCTCGCCGAGGCCGAGCTCCTTGCGCAGGCACGGCACGACGCCCTTCGCCGCGAACTCCTCGGCGTCGAGCGCGTTGTGGATGACCTTCACCTTCTCGGCGCAGTGCGGGAAGAGCGCGGCCGACGCCTTCGACACGCACACGATCGAACGGACGCCGCGGCTCGCCGCGAGGGCGGCGTGCACGCGCTCGAGCGCCGGAGGCACCGACGTGTAGCGGACGTGCCAGAGCGCGGGGACGCCGCTCGTCCGCGCGAGCGCGCCGCCGGCGAAGCACGCGTTGGTGCCGTTGCAGTACACGAGGTCGTAGCGACCGGCCTTGAGGCGGCGCGTGAGGCGCGCGATGCCGAGCGCGCCGCGCCCCACGTTGCCGACCAGGCGCGCCGCGCGCAGCGGCAGCGGCGCGTCCAAGTCCTCGCGCTCGATCGCGCGCGTCCACGGCTCGACCGGGTTCTCGACGAGGTTCGGCTCGAAGAACAGCTCCTCGGTGATCCCGCTCTCGGCGTAGAGCTCGCTGATGACCCCCTCGCGCGGCAAGACGACGGCGCGATGCACGACCGCCGGGTCCAAGAACTTCAAGATGTAGAAGAGGCTGCGCCCGGGCCCGCCGTTGCGCGCCGTGTCGTTCACGAACAGGACGCGGGCTTTTCGGGTCGGCTTCGCCGTGGGCGCCGGCGCCGAAGCGGTGCGCGAGGGTGCGGTCGCGCGCGAGGGATCGAGAGGCATTTCGGGCCTCCGACCTATAGCAAGGAGACGCGCAATTGCGAGGGCTTCGAAGGGGTTGGAGCTGCGCCGTCGCGAAGGTGTACGCTCGCGCAGGCGAGGGGCCCATGGCGACGTCCGCGAAGAAAAAGAGCCTGAGCGCGCTCGACCGGGCCTTTCTCGCCGGCGAGTCGCGGGACGTGATGATGCACGTCGGCGGCCTGATGGAGTTCTCGCCGCCGCCCGGCGTGCGCGCGGGCTTCGCCGCGCGCCTGCGCGAAGAGGTCGCGGAGGTGAAGAAGGTCGACCCGCCGTGGAACCAGAAGCTCGCGCATCCCGACGTTCTCGGCACGCCGCTCCAAGCGTGGCTCGCCGACGACCGCCTCGACATCGACTACCACGTGCGCCGCAGCGCGCTCGCCTCGCCGGGGGACGAGCGCGAGCTCGGCGTCCTCGTCTCGCGCCTCCACGGCACGCCGCTCGATTTTCACCGCCCGCCGTGGGAGGCGCACTTCATCGAGGGGCTCGCGGGCGGCCGCGTCGCGCTCTACGTGAAGCTGCACCACGCGCTCGTCGACGGCTACACCGCGATGCGCCTCTTGCAGCGGAGCCTTTCCTCCGCGGAGGACGACCGCAAGACGCCCCTCTTCTTCGCGCCGCGACCGCGCGAGGGCGGAGAGCGAGTCGTCGAGGAGGTGGCGCCGTCGCTCGAAGCGCTCCTCGCCGCCATGCGCGAGCAGGTCGGCGCCGCCAAGAGCATCGGCCGCGCGCTCGTCACCGTCGCGCGCGCGATCCAGAAGCACGACCGCGCCCTCACGCTGCCGCTGCAAGCGCCGAAATCCTCGTTGAACCAGCGCATCTCGCGGAGCCGCCGCTTCGCCACGCAGCGGGTCCTAACCGCGCGCGTCAAGCGCATCGCGACGGCCGCCGGCGGCACGGTGAACGACGTCGTCCTCGCCATCACCGGCTCGGCGCTGCGCCGCTTCCTCCTGGAGCAGGGCAGCTTGCCCGACAAGTCCCTCGTCGCGATGGTGCCGGTCAACGTAAGGCCGAAGGACGATCCCGGCGGCGGGAACGCGATCGGCGCGGTGCTGGCGTCGCTCGCGACCGACGTGGAGAGCCCCGAGGCGCGCCTCGAGCGCATCATCGAGTCGACCCAGCGCGCCAAGGCGATGCTGCAGGGCATGAGCAAGACCGCCATCATCCAGTACAGCGCGCTCGTGCTCGCGCCGATGATGCTGTCGTTCATCCCGGGCGTCGCGGGGCGGATGCGGCCGGCGTTCAACGTCGTCGTGTCGAACGTGCCCGGCCCCGACGCGCCGCTGTTCTTCCGCGGCTGGAAGCTCGACGAGCTCTACCCCGTCTCGATCCCCTTCCACGGCTACGGCCTCAACGTCACGCTGCAAAGCTACTGCGGCTCGCTCAACTTCGGCTTCACCGGCTGCCGCGACACGGTGCCGCACCTGCAGCGCCTCGCCGTCTACGCGGGCGAGGTCGTGGCCGAGCTCGAACGCGCGTTCGGCTGCGCGTAGGGCCGCCGCGTGCTACTCAGCGGAGCATGCGGACGTACCTCTGCGTCTCCATCGACACCGAGTGCGACAAGGGCCTGGGCTGGAAGTCCAAGCGCCCGCTCGCGTTCGATGGAGTCTCGGGCGGGATCGTCGCGCGCCTTCAGCCGCTCTTCAACGTGCACGGCGCGAAGCCCACGTACCTCGTATCGCCCGAGGTGATTCGCGACGGCGAGAGCGCAGAGGCGCTCTCACGCTTGCAGGGCAGCCACGAGCTCGGCGCACACCTTCACGGCGAGTACGCCGAGCCGGGGGCCTTCGAGCCCGAGACCACCAAGGCTTTCCAGCGCGACTACCCCGAGGACGTCGAGCGCCAGAAGCTCACCTACCTCACCGACCTCTTCACGAAGACGTTCGGCGCGCGCCCGCGCTCGTTCCGCGCCGGGCGGTTCGGCATCGGCCCGAACTCGATCCCGATCCTGACGGACCTCGGTTACACCGTCGAGTCGAGCGTGACGCCGTTCATGGACTGGTCGAGCTCCGGCGCGAAGGGGCTCTCGTTCGTGGGCGCGGCGACGCAGCCGTACCACCCCGATCCGCGGGCGCCCGCGAAGCTCGGGACGAGCCCGATGCTCGAGGTGCCGGTGACGATCCGTCCGCGCGCGCTGTCGCACGCGCCGCTCGTCGGTAAATACGTCGAGCCGCGCTGGCTGCGGCCGACGCGCGGCACCGAGGCGGGCCTCGTCCGCGTCGCCAAGGACGAGATCAAGTCCGCGCGCGCCGAGAACCCGGAGCGGCCCGTCGTCCTGAACGCGATGTTCCACAACGTCGAGATCATCGCCGGCGCGAGCCCGTACGCGCAGACCGAGGCCGCCGCCGAGGCGATCATGGACCGGCTCGCCGCGCTGCTCGACTTCGCGGAGCGCGAGGACATCCGCGTCGTCGGCCTGTCGGACGTGCCGGAGCTGCTCGCGTGAGCGAACCCAAGAAGCGCGGCATTCTCAAGACGACGCTCCTCCTGCTCCCCATCCACGTGGTCTTCCGCGCGGGCGAGGCGCTCCTGCCGCTGCTCCTCGCGGCGTGGTTCGGCGCGTCGGACGCTACGGACGTCTACTACTTCGCGTGGGCGGTGTTCTCGTTCGCCGGCTCGCTCGTGTTCTCGGCGTACCAGGACTCCGCGCTCGTGCCGATCCTCGCCGAGGTCAAGCTCAAGGACCGCGCCGCGCTCCCGCGCGTGCACGGCTCGCTCCTCACGTACACGGTGCTGCTCGGAGGCGCGCTCGCCGCGGCGATCGGCCTGGTCGCGCTCGGCTACTTCCGCGTGCGCTACCACGGCGCGGACTGGGGCGTCGCCGCGCGGATGGTCCTGCCGTTCAGCCTCTTTCTCGTCGCGCTCAGCTTGAAGACGTTCTTCGCGGCGCTCCTCAACGCCGAGCATCGCTTCTTCGCGCAGCCGGTGGCGAGCTCCGTCGGGATGGTGGCGTACATCGGCTTCGTCGCGACGATGCGCGGCGACATGGGCGTCATCGCCATTCCGATCGGCGCGCTCCTCGGCGAGGCGTGCGCGATCGCGATCCTCGCGTCCGTCGCGATCGGGGGCGCGGGGATGCGCTTCTCGCTCACGCTCGAGCGGCCCGACGCGGTGCGCCGCTTCACGCGCCTCATCGCGTCGGAGGTCGGCGGCGGCGCCGTCACGCGCGTGAACCCGATCGTCGACCAGCTCATGGCGGGCCTCGCCGGCGTCGTCGGCGGCGGCACCATGCTCCGCTACACCGGCGACGTCTCCTCGCTGCCGACGTCGCTCCTGCAGGCGACGCTCCTGCCCGTGCTCCTGTCGCACCTGGCCGACGACTTCGCCGCGGGGGACATCGAGAAGATCCGCACCACCGTGAAACGCTCGCTCCTCAGCGTGTGCACGATCCTGGCGGCGATGGCGGCGATCCTGTTCGTCCTCCGCGGGCCGCTGCTGCGCTTCGTCTTCTTGCGCGGGACGATGAGCGTCGGCAGCGTCGAGCGGATGATCTCGATCCTGCCCTACCACCTCGTCGGCCTCGCCCCGTTCGGCGCGCTGCTCGTGCTCGCGCGCGCGCACGTCGCCATCAAGAACAGCCCGATCATGCTGAGCATGGGCATCCTCAACGCCGGGCTCAACACCGTGTTCAACGTGATCTTCATGAACGCGATCGGCCTCGAGGGCATCGCGCTCTCGACGTCGTGCGTGCAGGCCGCGGTCGCGGTCGTCTTCTGGCTGCGGCTCGACGCGAAGCTCTCGCCGCACCTCGAGAAGGCCGCGTGACGCGCGCGCGCGTCGTCCACGTGGTGGTCGCCGGCGAGAT
>JAYVXL010000866.1:0-3247 GCA_043785185.1 Myxococcales bacterium | reverse complement strand
TGGTGTCGAACGCGCCGCTCGCGCGGCGGGTCGCTTCGATCTGACCGTTGGTCAGCATCGCCTCGATGCAACCGGTCTGGGGGACGGCGAAGGCGAGGGCGGCCGCGAAGAGGGTGGAGGTGGAGAGCGAGCGCATGGGGCGACTTTGTATCATCGACCATCGCGGCGCGTCGATGCGGTTCCCAAGGCTCCAGGGTGTTCCCGAGACGGCCGCGCGCCTCGGGGCCTGGACCGCGCGCGAATCACTGGGAAAACGCCGGCGCGTGGGGACGCCCGGCGTTCGCGCGGACTACCGCGCGGCCGCGATGAGGGTGCACGCCGCGCGGGTGCGGACGCTGGCGTCGGCGTCGGCGAGCAGCGGCGCGCCGCGGGCGGCGCGACCAAGGGCGGCGAGCGCGGAGGCAGCTTCCAGGCGTGCGCTCGGATCTTTGGCGCCGAGATCCTCTTCGAGCCAGGCCTGCACGCGGAGATCGCCGGCGTGCGCCAGCGCCATCCGCGCGCGGCGAGCGACGTCGGAGTCCTCGCCCGGGGCGATCTTGCGCGCGAGCGCCTCGAGATCACGGACGGCCGCCTCGCGGCGCTCCTTGACGTGCGTGAGGCGGCTGAGCGCGGCGACGCGGACGACCGGGTCGACCTCGCCTTCACCCGCGGCCTTGGCGACCGCGGCGACGAGCGCCGGGTCGCCCAACGGCATGATGGCGAGCGCGTGCAGCCGCTCGCGGTGCGACGCGCTCTCGACCGTGCGCGCGAGCAGCGCGGCGGCGGAGGCGGCGAGCTCCTTGTCCGCGTGCGGCGCGCGCAGGACGGCGCCGGCGCCCGCGATGCGACCCGCCCCGGCGCCCGCGCCGCCCGTAATGAGCACCGCGAGCGCCTCCCTGCCGCCGCCGGCGTAGAGCTTCGGGAGGGCCCAGGCGACCGCAATGTCCTCGCGCAGCCCGTCGTCGCCGGATTGTGCTTGCCACAGATCGCGCAGGCGCGTGACGAGGCCTGCGCCGCCCTCCGAGACCGCGATCGCGGCGCGCAGCGCCTCGGTGCGCACGATCGGCTCGGGGTCGAGCCGCGCGGCCTCGAGGAGCGCGGCCTCCTCGCGCGCGTCGCCGGCCTCGGCCGCGGCGCGCATCGCCGCGCGGCGCGTGCGCGGCCCCGGATCGGTGAACCCCTTGCGACGCAGCGGCGCGTCGTCCTCGCGCGTGAGCGTGCGGGTGCCGATGGCGCGCCACGCGTCGTCGGCGTCACCGACCCAGTCGCGCGCGCGGCTGCGGCCCAGGCTGCCGTCGTCGTACAGCGCCATCGCGGCCTCGGCGCCCGCGAGATCGTGCGTGCGCGTGCGCTCCTCGAGCGCGCCCTCCATCTCCACGGCGCACGCGCGCGCCTCGCGGACCCGCTTGGCGGCGTCCTCGCCCTTCGCAGCGCGGAGCTCGCGATCGGCGACCGCGCGCGCGACCTTTGCCGCTTCGCCGTTGGTCAGATTCCCCGCCTTCTCGCGGGCGCCGAGCTCGGCGCGGAGCGCGGCCATGTCGCCGCGCTCGGCCGCGCGGAGCGCGGGCGAGCCGCCGCAGCCGAGGGCGAGCGCACCGAGGCCGACGGCCGAGACCACGCTTCGAAGAACGACGCGCATACGAGAACGGGTACCGTAACTTCGCCGAGTCCGCTACTTCTGCCGGCCGCGTGAGCACGCACCTCCTCGTCAACCTGCGCGCCGGCCGCCTGAAGGGCGGAGCGCCCTCGCGCGTGCTCACCGCGCTCCGTGCGGCCGCGGCCCACGGCGCGTGCGTCGTGCACGAGACGCGCTCGGTCGCCGAGCTAGAGAGCGCCGCGGCGGAGATCGCGCTCGCTCGGCCGCGCGCGATCGTGCTCGCGGGCGGCGACGGAACGATCGGCGCGGGGGTGACGTCGCTCGCGCGGGCCTGGGCGGCCGACGCCGCCGCGCGCGGCGAGCCGCCGCCGACGCTCCCGAGGGTCGGCATCGTGCCGACGGGGACGATGTCGACGGTCGCGCGTAACCTCGGGCTGGTCGCGTCGGAGTCGCTCGCCGCGCGCGTCGTCGCGCGCGCCTGCGATGGCGCGAGCCCGACGCGAACGTTGGAGACCCTGCGGGTGACGGACGAGCGCGGCGAGGCGCGCCTCGGCTTCATGTTCGGCGCCGGCCTCGTCGCGCGGTTCTTCGAGGTCTACGAGGCGGACGGCGCGCGCGGGTCGGCCGGCGCCGCCCGCATCATCGCGCGCGTCTTCGCCAGCTCGCTGGTCGCGGGCGCGGCGGCGCGTCGCATGCTCACACCCTCGCCCGCGCGCCTCACCGTCGACGGCGACGCGCGCCCGGCCGACGCGTACAGCCTCGTCGTCGCGGCGACCGTGAAGAACCTCGGCCTCGGCCTGCGCCTGACCTACCGCGCCGGCGACGATCCGTCGCGCGTGCACGTCGTCGCGAGCGCGCTCGGTCCGCGCGGCCTCGGGCCGCAGCTGCCCCTCGTCCTCCTCGGCCGCCGCCTCCTCGGCCGCGCGAACACCGACGCGCTCGCGCGAACCGCGACGCTCGACTTCGGCGGCCGCCCCGCGCCGTACATCCTCGACGGCGATCTCTTCCACGCCGCGCGCGTCACCCTCACGCCGGGACCGACGCTCGAGGTCGTGGTCGCCTGACTGCGGCGTACGCTGTAACGTGCGCGCGATGAAGCGCTTCTTGCACGGCCCGCTGCTCGCGATCGCCCTCGCCGCCGCCTGCTCCCCCGCCCCGCAGCCGCTGCCCGCGACGCCCGCGACGGCGCGCTCGGCGCCGCGCGACGCGTCGCGGGGCGCGAAGGCAGAGGCCGGCCCCCGACCGCCCGTCGCGCGGAAGGATCACACGGAGCAGACGCTCTTCGGCCACACGCTCACGGACGACTACGGCTGGCTGCGGAACAAGGGCGCGCCCGAGGTCGAGGCGTACCTCCACGCCGAGAACGAGTACGCCGCGGCGATGACGGCCAAGAGCGCGCCCCTCCGAAAGGCGCTCTACGACGAGATGCGCGCGCGTGTGAATGAGGACGACGAGACGCCGCCGGTGAAGGATGGCGCGTGGCTCTATTACCGGCGCTACGCGAGGGGAAAGCAGTACCCGATCCACTGCCGCAAGCGCGCCGGCGACGCGAATGCGAAGGAGGTGATCGTCCTCGACGTCAACGAGCTCGGCAGAGACCAGCGCTTCGTGCACGTCGCGCAGCGCGAGGTGTCGAACGACGGCGAACGCCTCGCGTACCTCGTCGACAAC
>JAYVXL010000865.1:0-3248 GCA_043785185.1 Myxococcales bacterium | reverse complement strand
CTCGCCCTCGGCCTCTTCGGTCTTGGCGCCGTCCGCGCTCTTCTCCTCGGCCTCGTCGCCGCCGGCTTGCTGCTCGCCGCCGGTGTCGCCCGCGCCGTAGACCTCGAGCCAGCCTGCGAACTTGAGGACGCGGCCGCTCGCGCGGAGCATGTACGTCGAGCCTTTGCCCGAGGGAGCCTTGGCCTCGACGTCGATGGACGTCTGGTCGAAAATGGCGTCCTTCATCTGGCTCGCGATGAAGCGATCCCAGATGAGCCTGTAGAGCTTGAACTGCTCGTCCTTGAGGTGCTTGCGCACGGTCTCGGGCGGGTAGTCGAGCGACGTGGGACGGACGGCTTCGTGGGCGTCCTGCGAGTTCTTCTTCGACTTGAAGACGTTCGGCTCCTTCGGAACCGCGTCCTTGCCCCACTTGCTCGCGATGTACTCGCGGGCGCCTTCGAGCGCCTCGGGCGAGACACGCGTGGAGTCGGTACGCATGTACGTGATGAGACCGACGGTGCCGAGCACCTTGCCGAGGTCGATGCCCTCGTAGAGCCCCTGCGCGACCTGCATCGTGCGCTTGGCGGTGAAGCCCATGCGGTTGACGGCGTCCTGCTGGAGCTTGCTCGTCGTGTACGGGCTCGGCGCCTTGCGGCG
Organism: Myxococcales bacterium; assembly: GCA_043785185.1. Lineage (GTDB taxonomy): Bacteria > Myxococcota_A > Polyangia > Polyangiales > Polyangiaceae > JANYHK01. The sequence continues at coordinate 2,612 of JAYVXL010000865.1, read as the reverse complement.
GCGCTCGCTCTTGGTGATCTTCGCGACGCGGTACGTCGCGCCTTGCAAGTCCGCCTTGATCTGGGCCGCGGTCTCGCCGTTCGTGACGGAGAGGCGCTCCTTGTTCTTCTGGGTGAGGCGCGCGAAGAAGGTCGGCCGCTTCCCGCCGCCATTCACCTGCGCGAGCCCGCAGCCGATGTTCCAGTACTCGACGGGGACGAACGCCTCGATTTCGCGCTCGCGATCGACGATCAGGCGAAGGGCGACGGACTGCACGCGCCCGGCCGACAGCCCGAAGGCGAGCTTGCTCCACACGAGCGCGGAGACGTCGTAGCCGACGATGCGATCGAGCACGCGGCGGCAGCGCTGCGCGTCGTACAGGTGCGCGTTCAAGGCGCGCGGGTTCTCGACGCCCTTCTTCACGCCGTTCTTGGTGATCTCGTGGAACTCGACGCGCTTGGCGCCCTTCGACGAGCCCGTGAGCTCCTCGGCCAGGTGGAACGCGATCGCCTCGCCTTCGCGATCGGGGTCCGTCGCGAAAAAGATGTCCTTCGCCTTCGCGGCGGCGGCCTTCAGCTCCTCGACGACCTTCTCCTTGCCGGCGACGACCTCGTAGGTCTCCTTGAAGGTGCCGCCTTCGATGTCGATCCCCATCTTCTTGGGGAGGTCCTTGATGTGCCCTTTGGAGGCCAACACCTCGTACTCGGAACCGAGGTATTTCTTGATCGTCTTCGCCTTCGCGGGCGACTCCACGACCACCAACGTCTTAGCCATCAAACGAGCCCCTCGACCGACATCTGTGAAGTTTCTGAAAGGGTTCTCATACCTTAGATGCCTGCAACCCGGCGAAAGAACCCACCTGGGCCTTCTACTACTACGTCCTCCAAGGCGAGCGTCAAGAGCGCCGTCGCGACCGTGTGGGCCGGGAGCCCCAGCCGGAGGGCCACTTCGTCGGGGTGGCGGGGGGCGCTCGAGAGGGCTTTCATCACGCGGACTTCCGTCGCGTCGAGCGGTCGCCGCGGCGAGGGGGTGCTCGGGACGTTCTCGGGGTCATGTCGATTTAGGCCGACGGAGGCCAGTAGCTCGGCCGTTCCGGTGAGGAGCCGGGCCCCGAGCCTCAGCTCTTCAATGCAGCCGGCGAAGTCGGGCGCCGGTCCGTCGGAGCCGGCGGTCTCGCGCTCCCATGGCGCGGGGACGATCGTCCACACGGGCCTCCCGAGCTTGCGCGCCTTCGCCGATGCGTTGCGCGCGCCGGACTTGAATCCTGCCTGCACGACCACGAGCGCGTCGGCCAACGCCGCGAGCACGCCGTTGCGCGTAAAGTAGGGCTCGCTTCGGCCGCGCACGTGTCGCGCGAAGGGCCACACGATCGCCGAGCCCTCCTTTGTACGGATGCGCGCGTAGAGGCTCGCGCTCCCGTCCGGCACGTCGAAGTCGCTGCCCGAGGGCGCGATCGCCCAGGTGCGCCCGCCGGCGTCGAGCGCCCCTTCGTGCGCGGCCGTGTCGATGCCGAACGCGGCGCCCGACGCCACGATGCCGCCCGCGCCGACCACGCTGGCCGCGAGCGCGCGCGCGAACGCATCGGCCTCGCGGCACGGCGCGCGCGTGCCGACGATCGCGACGACCGGCACCCCTTGGACGAGCGGCGCGGACAGCGTGATCTCGTCGGGCGGGCCGCCCTTGAGGCACGTGAGATGTTCGAGGCGCTCGGGGTAGTCGGGGTCGCGGCGATGGATCGTTCTCACGAAGCCCCATCGGCACCGCCCGCCGACGGTTGCGTGCATAACGAGGCGAGACGCGCGCGCGCCGGATCGCGCTACTTTTTGGCGGGCTTCGAGAAGAGGAGCACGCCGACCTTGCCCGCGCCCTTCTGGGAGTGGATGTCGACTTTGTACGGCATCGGGCTCGAGATGAGCGGGCACATCGGCGTCGGGTCGCGGCCGACGACGGGCGTGTTGTCGTCGGTCGTGTCCTCGCCGGACAAGAGATTGTAGAACGGCGGGGCGAGCAGGCGGAGGTCGAGGTCGGTGACCGTCCCCTTAACCGCGAAGCCGACGATCGCGTAGCACTTGCCGGCCTGGAGCGTGACCATCATCGAGGCGTGCTCGCCCTCCTTCAAATCGGCCTTCGCGATCTGCCCGTCGGGCTGCATGCCCTTGGCCGCCGTCGTCGCGGTGGCCCGGATGCCCGCCTCGATCGGATCGCCCGGGACGGCGCCAGGCTTCTGCATGAGCGCGGTCGCGGCGTTCTGGGCGGCCAGCAGCAGCGGGTTCAGCACCGCCGGATCGGTCGTGAGGATCGTCGACAGCGCGGGCAGCAGGCCGGCGTCGGGCGTCGCGGCCGCGCTCGTGCCCGCGTCGGCGGCGGGCGGAGGCGTCGCCGTCGCGCTCGCGGTCGTCGGCGCGGAGGGCATCGGCGCGACGTCGGCGGGCTTCTTGTTCTCTCCGCCGCACGCGGCGGCGAGGGCGGCGGCGCACGTGGCGGCCGCGAAGAGCGCTGCGAGGGGGAGCGTGGGGCGCGTCGACATGTCTAACGACCTTCTTTTGATTTGCGGCTTCGAGGCCGGGGGCTTTAAACGAAGACGGTCGCTCGCCGCGCATCACCTATGGGGGCGAGCGACCGGCGGCGACGCG
>JAYVXL010000864.1:0-3250 GCA_043785185.1 Myxococcales bacterium | reverse complement strand
TGCCCGACGCCCCCGCCGGCGGCCAGGCAGGCGAGGACGGCGCAGAGGACCAACCAGGGGCGCATTCGATCGACCGCCAGCGTACGCTATTCGAAGGAGTCGCTCGTCCCGAGCTTCCGGGTCGGCGTCGGCGCGGGGCCCGACGACGCCGGCGCGGTCCGCGGATCGCTCGCGGCGCTCGCCCGGGGCTTCGCCGCACCCGCGAGGCGCGGTGGGGCGGGCACCGCCGTCGCCGCCGTCCCTGCGCCGCTCTTGGCGGGCGTTGGCGACGCCGACGGGAGCGGATCGACAGGCGGCGTGCCCGCGAGGGAGAGCGCCTGGTTTGCGTTTGCGTTTGCGTTTGCGTTTGCGTTGGCGTTCGCGCGCGCCGCGGCGTCCGCGCCGACCGGTGCCCGCGCCGGACGCAGGGCGAAGAAGGCCCCCGCCGAGAGCGCCGCCGCGACTCCGAGGGACACCGCGAGGCCGACGAGCGGCCGGCGCCGCGAGCGTCCGACCGTCGTGTCTTGGGCCTCCGTGCGGGAGAGCACGACGTCGCCGTCGGACGGCGTGCGCGCGAGCAGGCCGCTGCCGCTCCGCGCGCGCGGGAGCTCGACGCGCTCCGCCAGCGATTGGCGCTCGTCGTCGCCGAGGGGCGCGACGTCGGCCGCTGGGATGTTCCAGCCCTCCTCGAGCACCTCGCCGATCGCGTCGAGCATCGCGAGCGCGCTCGGGAAGCGGTCGCCCGGATCGATCTCCAGCGCCTGGTGGACGATCTTGGCGATCGGGCCTGGCACCCAGGGCGCCACGCTCTGCACGTGGACGGCGGGCTCCTGGCAGATCGCGATGATGAGCCGCCCGAGCGTGTCGTGCTGCTCGTGCGGGACGCGGCCCGTCAGCATCTCGTAGAGCACGACGCCGAGCGAGAAGACGTCGGTTCGCGCGTCGACCGAGCGCGCGCCGATCGCCTGCTCCGGCGACATGTACAGCGGCGAGCCGATGAGGCCCCCGGTCTGCGTGAGGCTCCTCGAGGCCTGCAGATCCGCCGGGCTCTTGCGCACCTTCGCGACGCCGAAGTCGAGGAGCTTCACGGTGTGCGTGTCACCCGTCTCCGCGATGAACACGTTCGCCGATTTGATGTCGCGGTGGATGATGTCCTGCTCGTGCGCCTTCGCGAGGCCGATGCACGCCTGCGCGGTGATGCGCAGCGCGAGGCCGGGCGGCAGCGGGCCGAGCCTGCGGACGAGCCGCTGGATGTCGCTGCCGTGCAGCCGCTCCATCGCGAGATACGGCTGGCCGGTTTGCCCGTCGACGCCGGCGTCGAGCAGCTTGGCGATGTGCGCCGACTCGATGGTGGCGGCCGCGCGCGCCTCGCGCTCGAAGCGCGCGAGCTGCGTCTTGTCCTTCGCGTGCTCGACCCGGATGACCTTGAGCGCGACGACGTCGCCCGTCGCCTCGTGGGTCGCTTCGTAGACGGCGCCCATGCCCCCTTCGCCGAGCGGCAGCCCCACCCGGTACTTTCCGTCGAGGAGCTGCCCACCTTCAAGCATCCGAATCTACAACGTAGCTTATCCGGACGTGAGCGGCGCCTCGAACGTGGTCAGCGTCGGCAGCGTCCGGTCGGTGTTCCAGTAGCCGCTCAGGCCGAGAAAGATCACGTGACGGGAGAGGGTCGGCTGAGCCTGTTCGCCCTCGAACACGACGTGGCGGTAGTTGTAGCCGAACAGGATGCCGAGCCAGCGGTTTACGGCGTATCTCCCCTCGGCGCTCGCCGCGACGTACGAGATGCGCGCCAGCGCGGTGGCCGCCCGGAACGCCGAGCGGTTCGCCGTCGCGGTCACGAGCACCGCGAGTTCGCGCAGGCCCCGCGTGTGCGGGAAGGGGTATCCCGACAGGCTGGTCGACGTCTGCGCCTGCGGGCCGAAGCCGAGGCGCGGGCTCGCCGAGCCGTACGTGTACGAGGCGTTGACGTTGAAGACCCAGTACTGCTTCGTGAGCAAAAGCTCGGTCACGACGAGCGGGCTGAAGATCTTGCGCCTGTCCGGGTCGAGCGGCGGTGCGGTCGCGACGGCGAAGCCCGCGTCGTTGAGCCAGCGGAGGCTGTCGCTGAACGAGTGGGTCAGGGCCAGGTTCGCCTCGCCCACGTAGGTCGTCGCCGACCCTACGAGCTCCGCCGGCTGCCGCGTGAAGTCGAGGAGGAAGTAGTTCCGGCTCTGCTCGTACCGCAGGCGGAAGCTCGCGACATCGGAGTCGGTCAGGTCGTGGGAGAGCTGCGCGTCGACCCCGGGCTGAATGAAGTCGAGGCCATGGTGGTTGATGAACCGGCCGCCGGCGTCGATCGGCGCGTCGCGGATGGTCGTGCCGATCGCGACGTCGACGCCCTGAATGTACCGCCAGCGCGACGAGAGCTCGTGGGTGAGCTGCGACCGCGCGTTCGTGAGCGTGAAGGTGCGCTGCAGCGACGCCGGCTCCACGAGGAAGAGCGGCCCGTCCGACAGCCGCGACGAGTTGAGCGTCGCCACAGTGGTGAGGAGGCGGCTCACCAGCACGTCGCGCGGGCTGAGCGTCAGCTGGCCGGTGTACGAGCCGACGACGGCGCCGTCGTCCGGCTCTTTGTAGCCGTCGAGCGGCGTGTAGTGTTGCCCGCGCACTTGCACGCGAAATTCGTGCGGATCGAGCGCGCTCGACCAGAGGCGCATCGTGAGCTCCATGTCGAGGCCGGTGAACGGCGACGGGTGATGCCGGACCGGGCCATTGAGCACGTCTTGCGTCTGCACGACGTTGCTGTTGTATCCCGAGACGATCGCGAGCTGCGCGCCGTAGTCGACGCCGCCGGGGCGGAAGACGGTGCCCTCCTCCTGCGCCAGCCGCGCCTGGGTGCGGAGCGCGGGGCTCGATTGGAACGCGGGGTCGTACGCGAGGCGGTCTCTCTGCAGCCCCGGTGCCTCGGCGCGCGGGTCGAACTGCTCGTCGCGCGTCGTGCGCGTGTCGTTCGGGTCCTTGACCTTGACGTCCCCCTCGGTCCGGGTCGTCCGGGTGTCGGTGCTCTCGCGCACGTCCGCGGCGGTGGGTGCCGTCGGCGTCGTGGGCGGCGCTTTGATCTGCGCAAAGAGCATGGGGATCTACGAGCGCTCCACGCTATCAGAAAAGGCCCTGATACAGCCGCTCGTAATCGTCGGTCATCCGCGCGAGCGAGAAGCGGCGATGGGCGTAAATTCGGGCCGCATCGCCCATTGCGCCGCGCGTGACCCCGTCGGCGGCGAGCTTCGCGAGC
>JAYVXL010000863.1:0-10508 GCA_043785185.1 Myxococcales bacterium | reverse complement strand
GCATCCACGAAATCATCGCCGTCAAAAGGTAGGCAGCAAGGGTAGCAGTGGTCATGGGATCGGGCTGGTTAAGCAAGACTGTGACCCAAACCACTGCTCATCCGTGACGATCTACCGAGAGGTCGCCGAGATCAGTTGCGTCTTTTCCCTGCTGGCATGGCGAGAGGGTTCGTGCTTCTGCGCGGGTGTGCAGGGCGACTTGCCCCCGTACCGACAGGTAGGTCGCGGTCTAGGCCCCCCAGGCCCTGCTCACCCGGCGGGGCGCACGCGGGTGCTCGCGAGGAACGCGTCGTCGGTCCTGTGCGCGTCCGCGACGAAGGCGCCGTAGCGCTCCTGGCTGATCGTGCCGGTCGAGATGCCGAGGGTGAACTCTTCTTCGATGACCGTGCCGCTCACGCGGAGCTTGCGGCCGGCCTCGATGCTCGCGCTCTTCGTGTCGAAAGGCCCGGGCGTGCGCACGACCGCGGTGCCCGCCGGCAGCTCGACGCGGCGGTGCGCGTGGTACTGGATGGCGTGGCTGATCGCGAGCGCGTTCTCGCGCGCGCTGCGGCTCGCGTACGTCGCGCCGAGCGTCGTCACGTAGGGACGCGGGAACATCGTGTGGATCGGATCGATGCCCGGCAAGACCCACGTGCGCGCGCTGGCGCTGCCCTCCGGCTGCGCGTAACCGGGGATGGTGAGGTCGGCGCGCAGGGCGACTTGCCACGAGCCCTCGCTCGACGACAGCTGCACCTCGTCGATGTTCGCGTACGGCACCCACGCGAGCGCCACGCCGCGCAGCGCCTTCTGCCGCTCGGCGCCGACGATGCGCACGAGCGCTTCGGAGAGCTCCTGCGCCGCGCGGCCGCGGAGCAGTACGGTGAGCGCGCCGCGCGCGTCGCCCTTCGCGTCGACGGTGAGGCGGATGTCGACCTCGTCGCGCTCGCCGTCGCCGCCTAGCTGCGGCAGCTGCGCGATGCGCCCGTCGGCGTAGAGCGCCGCGCGGCCGCGGAGCTCCGGGGAGACGCGGCCCGCCGGGAGCGGCGGCCCCTGCACGTCGGCGTCGATCCACACGTCCTTGCCCTTCTCGGGGTGCGCGATGGCGAGCGGGTGCATGAACCGGCCGAAATGCGGGGGAAACGCCGGGTCGGCGCTGAACGGATCGTTCTCGGCGACGACGACGTCGACGGGCACGCCGAGCTCGCGCAGCGCGCGGGCGATGAGCCACGTGCGGCTCCCTTCGCTCGACGTCACGATCGTGCGCGCCGTCACCGACTGCGCGCCGTCCGAGCCGCCGGCGTCGAGATCGATGAGGACGCCGGGCGCGGCCTCCTTCACCGCCGTGCCGCTCGCCTCGACCACGGCCTCGACGAGCCCCTCGGGGCCCGACTTCTTCGCCGCCGCCGCCACCCCCTTGGCCCACGCGCCGATCTCCGGATCGTGCTCGTCCAGCGCGGCCAGCGTCTCCTCGAGCGCGCGGCCGACGTCCTTCCACTCGGCGGTGCCGAAGCTGACGCTGACGCTGCGGTCCATCTTCGGCACGCCGTCCTCGAGGCGCCGCACCGGGCGATCGGTGAGCGTCCACGTCAGCACGCGCGCGCCGCCGTCGCTCTTCTCCTGCGCCTTGCCCAGCATCGGGTGGCTCCACAGCGCTCCGCGGAGCCCCGCGGGCAGCCGCAGCTCCACCTTCGCCTGGTGCACGGCGGTGCGATCGCCGAGGAGGTCCGGCGTGTCGAGGCCGACGTTGCCGGTGTCGCCGGGCAGCGCCCAACCCTCGTAGATCGCCTCGACGCAGTCGCCTTGCTCGAGCTGCGAGAGATCCGCGTGGCTCTGCGCCGCGTGCGGCGTGCGGTCGGGGCTCAAGATGCGCCCGTCCTTTTTCAGCACGCGGCGGCGCAGCACACGCATCACGTCGCGCCCCGCGAAGTCCGGAGGCGCGGCCTGCGCGTTCTCCTCGACGTCGGTCGTGCCGCTGACCCGTCGCACGTCGTGCATCAGGTAGTGCATGAGGCCGGTGGTCTCGACGTCGTAGCGCTCGTCGTGGAGGAGCACCGCCGTCGGCGCGCTCGGGAGGAGGGGGCTCTTTCGGTCCTCGGCCGCGACCTTTTCGCTTACGCCCTCGAGCGCGGCGAGCGGATCGTCTCCGAGCGCGCGGAGGAGCGAGGGCAGGACGCCCGGCGCGTCGCGCGCGGTGAGCGCGGCGGCGAAGAGCGCTTTTTTGTCCTTCGGCAGATCGCTCGCGAACATCGCCGTCAGCGTGCGCTCGCCGGGCAGCATGCGGCCGAGCAGGCGCGTCACGGCCGCCGGGTCGCCCTCGGCGATCGCCTCGCGCAGCGAGACGGCGAGGTACGCGTCCTTCGCGCCGAGCGCCCCGCGCAGGCGCTCGAGCTCTGCCTCCGCGGCCTTGCGGTCGCCGCTTCGCCAGAGCGCGTCGTGGCAATCCATCGACGCGCGGTTGGCCGGCGCTTGCGCGTCGCACGCGTACGCCACGAGCTCCGCGCCGGTGCGCTCGAACACGGCGCGCCCCGCGTCGTAGAGGACGGCGGTGCCGGTGAGCGGCGCCTTCGCGCGCTCGTACGCGGCGCGCGCGCGATCGAAGAGCCCCTCGCGCCCCGCGGTGGCCGCCTCGAAGAGGTCGAGCAGCGGCAGCCCCGCCGCGCTCGCCTTCGCGCGCCTTTTTTCGATGTCGAGGAGCGCCTCGATGCGCGCCTCGCCCTGGCCGCGGCGAATTCCCGCGAGCACCGCGTGCGCGATGGCCGCCTCCCACGCGCTCGGCCACGCGTCGAGCACGCGCTCGTACGCCGCGCGCGCGCGCTCGGCGCGGTGCACCTGGGACAGATCGTTCGCCGTCTCGACGGCGCGCGCGTACACGAGCGCGAGCTCGGCGGGCGCGCTCGGGAGGACGGCGTCCTTGGCGAGCAGACGCTCGGCCGTGCGGCCGTCGCCCATGGCGAGGGCGCCGGCGGCGAGCGTGGTCTTCTCGTCGGACGTCTGCGGCGTGGGCAACGTCATCTCCTTGCTGGCGGTCGCCTCCGCCGTCGCCGCCTCGCCGGGCTTGGGCGCGCGGGTCGCGAGCGGCTTGCCGTCCGCGTCCCACGCGCCGAGCTGCACGGTGTCGCCCTCGCTGTCCATGCCGACGCGCGCGACGACGCGGAGCGTCCCCGCCTTCGACTCCACCTTCGCGAAGCGAACGACCTCGCCGCCACCGAGCTCGTACGGCCGCTCGAGCACACGGCGCCCGCCGGCGCGGAGCACGGCCGGCCCCGTCGACCAGAGGCCGACGCCGATCGTGCCGGCCTTTGGCACCTTCACGTCGACGACGACGTCGCGCACGCCACGCAGCGCGCTGCCGGCCGCGAGCTCCAGCGCGCAGCCGCGATCCTTGATGACCGCCGGCGGTTGGTTCGCCCCGAAGGGGCCCGGCAACGACACGCCGCTCGGCAGCTTCGCGTCGAAGCGATCGAGCGCGTCCGGCTCGGACAGGCCGGTGATGGGCGCCCACGACGTCGGCCCGAGCAGCGTCGCCTCGCGCACGCAGCCGCTCTCGGCGCGCCACTTCTCGGCCTCCGCCGCGTCGCCGTGGTGTTCGGCGATCTTCATCATCGCGCGCGCGAGGAGGCCCGGCACGAACGGATCGGCCGAGTGGCGCCGCGCCCACGGCACGCGCGTCCAAACGATCTCGGGCTCGTTGCCCGGCTTAGGAGACACCTCGTGCAGCCCGGCCAGCAGCGTGTGGTCCTTCGTCCGGAACGCGAGCGCGGTGTCGACGCCGACCTCGCCGAGGCCGCTGACGCGGCGGAACACGAGCGCGTCGAGCGCGGACGTCACGACCGCCAGCTGGTAGGGATCGCTCGGCCACTGCACGGCGTTGTCGATCGCGTTCATGTAGAGCTTCTTCGCCGCCAGCGGATCGCCGGTCGCCTCTTCCTTGATCGCGAGGACGAGCGGCGGCGCGAGGACGGCGCGCGCCTCGCGGCCGGGGGACTTGGGCTCGCTCTTGCCGCACCCGCCGGCGAGCACGGGCAGCACGATCAAGGAGAGGCCGGCGAGGCCGGCGAAGGTCGCGCGACTCACTTCGCACCTCGAACGTCGGCGCCGGGCTGCAGGCGGACGCCTTTGTGCATGAGGGAGTCGACGCGCTGCAGCCACGCGCGCCACGCCGGGTACTTGTCCGGCGGGATGAGGTCGAGATCGAAGATGACGCTTCGCTTGATGACGACCACGCGCGGATCCTTGCCGTCGCGCGCGAAGTCGAGGTGCGCCTTGCCGAACTCGCCGCCGTTCTCGTCGCCGCCCGGCGGCAGCTCGCCCCAGCGAAAGCCCGGCGGCGCGAGGACGCGGATGGTGCGGCGATTGTGGCTCGGCGCGAGGTTCGGCGGCAGCGCGACCGGCTGCGTGCGCACGACGAGCGGCGCGAGCTGCGACGCGAGCGTCTGACTCGGCGAGACGGGCACGACGAGATCGCCCTGCTCGTGCCGCGCGAGGCCGTCGGAGTGCGCCTTGTAACCGACCTTCGCCTGGCCGCCCGGCAGGTCGCCCTCGAAGTCGACCTTCTTGTCGACCTCCACCGTGGGGAACCAGCCGCCGACGAGGTTGTCCTCGACGTACTGCATGCGCCCGTCGGGCTGGCCGGCGTAGGTGCGCAGCCAGAACGCGCCGTCTCCGGTGTGGCGCTCCTCGCCGACGAGATCGCCGGAGCCGTCCTGGTGAAGCGTGATCGTCCAGCTCACGTCGGCGCCGTGATCGTCGGGCGAGCTCGACGGCAGGCGCACGATCTCCGCCGGGCCGTCCATGCGCAGCGCGACCGCGCGCGCGTCCATCGACGGGATCGGGCCGAGGCGCGACTGCGGGCTCGTCGCGTCGAGGTACATGCCGCCGTTCGGGCCGGGGAGGAATGCGATGCCGTGGTCGAACATCGGGATCGCGGTGTTCTTCGCGAGCACCACCTGCGGCTGCGCGGTCATGCGCGTCTGGACCATGACCTCTTGCGCCTCGATGCCGACGCTCCGGAGCAGCGTGATGAGCAGCATCGCCTTGTCGTCGCAGTCGCCCTCGCGGCGCGCGAGCAGCTGCTGCGGGCGGTTCGGCAGCCACCACTCGCCGGAGACGTAGTTCACGTAGCGGATGTCGTCGGCGACGAAATTGAAGAGCGCGCGGAGCTTCTCCTCGCGCGTGCGCTTGCCCTTCGTGAGCTCGGCGGCGAGGCGGCGCACCTCCTCGTCGGGCTCGGTGAAGCCGCGGATCGCTTCGGCGTACCAGCTGCGGAAGTCGCTCCAGCTCTTGTACGTCGAGCCCACGACCATCGGCACGAGCTCGCTCATCTGCGGCGCGAGCGGCTCCTCGGGGATGACGACCGGCTTGTCCCAGACGAGCTCGATGACGTGACGCCCGTTCTCGTCCCGCTCGGTGCGCTTCTGCGCCTGGCCGTTCACGACGTCGACGTAGAGCGGGCGCTCCTTCGGCGCGATGATGACGTCCTCGTTGAAGAGCAGCGGGTGCGTGCTCGGCGCGCCCGCGTAGTCGAGGAAGTAGAACGGCGCGTCGCCGCGGCCGCCGACGGCGCGGCTCGTCCAGTTGCGGACGGCGACCTCGACGACGTCGCCGGGCGACAAATCCGGCCAGCGGATGCGCGGGCGCCGCCCCTCGTTGTGCTCCTCGGTCGGGAACGCGGTGCCGCCGTCTTTTCGGTGCACGCGCGCGCGGAGGATCTCGGTGAGATCACCCTCGACCGGGATGTCCTCGAACAGCTCGCTCTGCGTGCGCGGCGCGATGACGATCTCGCGCGCGTAGTGGATCATCTGCGACACGCGGCTGTCCGGGTGCAGAATGACCGCGCGGAGGAAGTGAAGGTCGCGCGCGAACACGTCCTGCGCGCCCTTGGCGAGAGTGCCCTGGCGGCGCGCGAGGATGGTCGCGATCGGCGTCAGGTACTTCTCGTCCTCGTTCTCCTTGTCCTTCTCGCGCGCGCCCTCGCCCTCGGCGCCGTCGGCCGCGGCGCGGAGCTTCATCTCCGCGCGCGTGCGCGCGTCGCCCGGCGCCAGCTCGCGCGCGCGGCGAAGGGCGGCCGTGACGGGGGAGCCGCCGCCGCGCATCGCCTCGGGCGACAGCGCCATCTCGTCGGCCAGGCCCGTCCACGTCTCCGGGCGGTTCGGCGCCCACGTGGCGAGGCGCGCGAAGAGCGCGCGCGCGACGTCGTGCGCGCCGGCGCGCGACACGTCGTGCGCGACGCGGAGCGCCTCGTCGGCGTCGTCGAGGCTCCCGTCGAAGACGGCGCGCGCCGCGTCGACGACCGCTTGCTTTCCTCGCTGCGCGCGCGCGGAGACGAGGTGCCCGCCCGCGCGCCCGCGCCGCGCGATCTCCTCGCTCGCTTCGAGCGAGAGCGCCGGGTCGAGCGCGGCGGCGCCGGTCACGATGTCGTTCGCCATCGCGTTCGGCGTCGTCTTGGGGTTCGCGCGGAACCAAGCGGTGATGTCGCGCAGCGACTTCGCGCGCAGCGCGTCGGTGCCGAGCTCGTGATCGACGTGGGCGCGGAGGAGCACGGCCTCGGCGTCGTCCGTCCCGAGCTTCGCGCCGCGCAGCGCGGCCATCGCCCAGTCGCCCATCTTCGCGGCGAGGTGCTCGGCGATGACGCGCCGCTCGACGAAGCCCTTCGCTCGCGCGTCGGACTCCTTCTCGGCGCGCTCGCGCGCGAGGTGCAGCCAGCCGCTGCGGTTGGCGCCCGACGGCGCGACCCAGCCGGCCATCGCGAGGCGGTCTGCGTCGAGGTCCTTCCTTCGCGTGAGCGCGTCGAGCATCCCCGGCGCCCGCGGGCTCTTCGCGTCGTCGGCCCCGCCGAGCGTGCGCAGCACGATCGCGCCCAGGGACTGCTCGAGGTCGGCGTTCGCGTCCACGGCGAGCGCGCGCGCGAGCGCCGTCGGCTCGCGCACGGCCTTCGCCTTCGCGGCGGAAATCGCGCCGCGGAGATCGGCGCTCGTCTCGAGGGGCAGCGGCGCCCCCTTCGCATCGGTGAGGCGCATGCGCACGCGCCCCTCGTCGGGCAGCGCGCCCGTGCAGACCTTCGCCCACGCCACGTGGGCCCCCGCCGTCGCGTCGACCCGCCCGGCGAGGCGGTCGAAATTGGCCTTCGTCGCCACGTCCTCCGCGCGACCGAGCTCGACGCTGTCGAACATCAGCCGGGCCGTGCCGGTCGCCGCGAGGTGCACGACGATCGTCTGCGGCTTGTCGACGGTCACACGCGTCGCGACGATCGAGCAGCTCTCGCGCCGCGGGTGGATGAACAGATCGAGCGGCACGCCGCGGGCCGTCACGTACGCGGGCGGCAGCTCGCGCCACGCGACCTCGACGGTGCCCCACGCGTAGCTGGCCTTGGTGTCGGCGAACGCCGCGATGCCGGCAGCGCTCTCCGGCCCCTCCTTCGCGCCGAGGCCGCCGCCCGTGTCGCGGAACGGGCCGAGCAGCGCGAGCCCGGTGACGAGACCGCGCGAGCGATCGGCCGAGACGCCGCCGGGCGAGCCCTCGTCCGGCGCGAACGCGCGCGCGGCGAGACGCGCCTCTTCGCGCGCGTCGATCGGCAGCGCCGCCGCGTCGCCGATGTCCTCGAGCGCCCGTCGCGCTTTGCCGTAGCTGGCGCGCGACTCGAGCCCCGTGATCGTCGCGACCGCCGCGAGCGCGTCGCGCTCGGTCGCCTTTGGCGCGACCGCGCGCGCCTTCTGCGCGTCGATCATCGCGTCGGGCGTCACGTCCGTCCACCGCACGCCAGGTGGCGTGGGCGCGGCGGCGACGCTCGTGAAAGGCGCCGCGACGACGAGGGTTGCGAGGGCTCCGAAGGACACGAGAGATCGTCGACTCATCAGGGTTCTGAACCCTCTACTACGGGGGCCATGGAGCGGGTTGCGCGATCGGGGGGATCGACGCGGTCAGAATGCCCGATCCATGCGCGGGGACGGGCCGCGCCACCTCGGCCGCAAGGTGTCGAATTCCATCAGGGACGGACTTGGCGCACATTCTGCTACACACATACCAACCTCACCCCCAAGGAGACTTCCCACGATGAACCTCTTCGCCCGCATCACCGCCACCGCCGCCACCCTCACGGCCCTCGCCTGCACCGTCACGTCGACCAATAACCCGGGAGGCAGCAGCGGCGGGGGAAGCAGCAGCGGCTCGGGCGCGACCACGCAGCAGGTCTCCGACTGCAAAGCGGGCTGCGACAAGATGAAGTTCTTCCAGTGCAGCAGCGCGGCGGACCTCGCCAGCTGCTACGGCAACTGCGACTCCGCGGCCCCGAAGGCGATCGAGGTCTTCGTCGCGTGCGCGCAGGCCTCGATCTGCGATCCGCAGTGCCGCACGAACATCGCGCCTCCGCCCTCGGCCGGCTCGAGCGGCGGAAGCAGCTCGAGCGGCGGCACCGGCGCGAGCGCGGCGTCGTGCTCGCAGGCGTGTACGAAGCTCAGCACCACGTGCAGCCTCATCCCGGTCGGCGCGCAGCAGCAGTGCGTCGATCAGTGCACGAAGAGCGGATACCAGTACCAAATCGACTGCGTCGTCAACAACCAATGCGCCGACATCAAGGCCCGCTGCGGCGCGACCGGCGGCACGAGCAGCGGCGGCACGAGCAGCGGCGGCACGAGCGGGAGCTCGGGCACCGGCGATCCAGGTGCGGCGCAGTGCCAGCAGCAGTGCGATTTCCTGCTCGCCCGGTCGTGCATCAATGCGTCGCAACAGTCGACGTGCCGCGCCGGGTGCGGGACCCCGGGCTCCAAGCGCGACACGTTCATCGCGTGCGCGCAGTCGGCGGGCCCCTGCACGACGGCCCTCGGCTGCTTCACCACCTTCACGCAGTGACCTCCGCGCCGCGTCTCCCAGGAGGCGGAGAGGCGGAGTAGAAGGAGGAGGCGATGCGGCCTGCCTCCACGAAGAGCGCCCGGCGGGGGAGTTTCGCCGCGGCGCTCGTTGCGTGTCCGGTCCTCGTCGCGTCGTGCCGGAGCGTCGGAGGGGAGGCCGGCATGGACGGCGCCGTGTCGGCCGACGCCGCGCGGCCTTCGGACGCGCGCGCCGAGGTCGCCGATGCGCCCGTCCCTCGCGGCCTCGACGCCGCCGCCGCCTTGGCGACCGACGGCCTCGACGGTGGCGCCGACCTGCAGGAGATGCCCGTCCCCGGCTACCTCGCGGCCTTCCTCTCCGTTCCAAACGGCTCGACCGGCGCGCGCCCCGTGGTCGTCGCCCTGCACGGCGTGGGCGATCGCCCCGACTGGCAGTGCCTCGAGTGGCGCAAGCTCGTCGGGCCGATCGCCTGGGTCGTTTGCCCGCGCGGCATCGTCAGCGAGCGCTGGTCGACACCCGGCGACACCCGTTGGACCTGGCACGGCCCGCCCTTCATGAAGAAGGAGCTCGACGCGGCCGTCGCCGCCCTCGCGGCCCGCTTCGGCGCGCGCGTCGACCCCGAGCGGATGGTCTACGGCGGCTTCTCGTACGGCGCCGCGAACGGCCCCGCGATCGTCGCCAAGGACGCCGCACGCTTTCCCTATGTGGTGCTCACCGAAGGCGGCGGAGATCGCTGGACGCTGGACTTCGCGAAGGACTTCGTGAAAAACGGCGGCGAGCGCGTGCTCTTCGTCTGCGGCCAGGCGCCGTGTGTGCCTGGAGCGGAGCGGACCGGAGCCATGATCGCCCGCGCCGGCGTCAAGGTCCGGATCGAGCACGGAGAGGGCGAGGGGCACGCCTACGGAGGCGCGGTCGCCGCGAGAATCCGCGATGCGTGGCCCTGGGTGACCGCCGGCGATCCGCGCTGGGCGCTGCCCTCCACGGTCGCGCCTTCTGCGTCTGGCGACGGCGGCGGCGATTGACGGACGGCCACCGCGGCGTCGTCCGACCACCCACGCGGACATCTCCGGAAACGCATCACAAAACGAGAGCTGCGCCCCGCCGGATGTTTGGTTTGCCCGACGGATCGTGGGACCATGGGCCATTGAAACCGGTTGGAGGATAAGGATGCGCGCGACCTTGCTTGCCCTTGCGGGCCTCGTGGTGTTGGGCTCCGGCGGCCTCGTCGCCGCGTGCGGATCGAGCGGAGATCAAGCGGTCTTCACCGACGATGGTGGCTTGGACGGCACCGGGCTCATCAACCCAGGCGATGATGGCGGACAGGTCTTCGGCGGCGACACCGGCGCCGATGGCGGCGGCACGACGGGCAGCTGCGTCCCCAAGACGTGCGCGCAGCTGAACGCCGGCTGCGGCCCGCAGGGCGACGGATGCGGCAACCTCATCCAGTGCGGCAGCTGCACCGCGCCGCAGACGTGCGGCGGCGGCGGCACGCCGAGTCAGTGCGGCGGCAAGGGCGCCTGCATCCCCAAGACCTGCCCCCAGCTGAACGCGACCTGCGGCGCGCAGGGCGACGGCTGCGGCGGCGTCATCGCGAGCTGCGGAACGTGCACGGCGCCGCAAATCTGCGGCGGCGCCACCGCGAACCAGTGCGGCGTCACCCCGGCCGGTGACGGCGGCACGTGCACCCCGACCAAGACGACGTGCTC
>JAYVXL010000862.1:0-3256 GCA_043785185.1 Myxococcales bacterium | reverse complement strand
GCCTGCGCTTGGGCCTCCTCAGCGTGGTGCCGAACGTCGTCCCCATCGTCGTCGGCTACGGCCTCTGGCGTCTTACGGTGGGGCAGATGAACATCGTCGCGTCGGTCGCCGGGAGCATCAGCCTCGGCATCATCGTCGACGATACGATCCACTTTCTCACGAAGTACCAGGCGATGCGCCGCCGTCACGGGACGACGGAGGAGGCCGCGATGCGCGCGACGCTCGCGCACGTGGGCCCGGCGATGCTCTCCACGAGCGCCATCCTCGTCCTCGGCTTCGGCGTGCTGACGTTGTCGTCGTTCCAGATGACGAGCTACCTCGGGTGGCTCAGCGTCCTCATCGTCGGCGTCGCGCCGCTCGCCGACATGGTGCTCGCGCCGGCCCTCGTGCTGGTCTGCGGCGCCGGCAAAATTCGTCCCGTCACGACCGCGGATCGCGCCCGCGAGCCCGGTCCGATCGCGTCTTTTGAAACGAACCTTGGTCGAGGTGTGTCATGAACCCGTCGAAAAAATATGTGGTCGGTTTGATGGTCGCCCTCTCGGCGCTCGGGCTCGCAGGCGTCGCGGACGCGAAGTCCGCGGCGGAGATCGAGGCGGCCGGCACGCCCGAGCAGAAGGGGCAGGCCGTCGTGCAGGAGCTCGCGGTCCGCAACAGCGGCTACAAAGACCTCGGCGGCGACGTGGACATGACGCTGAAGGACGCGTCGGGCGGGGAGGCGAAGCGCCGCTTCAACCTGAAGGTCCTCGAGAAGCCCGACGCCGAGAGCGGCGACTACTCGCTCATCGTGTTCGACGCGCCGGCCGACGTGAAGGGCACGGCCGTCCTGTCGCACGCCAAGCCGGGGGACGAGGACGAGCAGTGGCTCTACCTGCCGTCGGCGCGGCGCGTGAAGCGCATCTCGTCGTCGAACCGCACCGGCGCGTTCGTCGGCAGCGAGTTCTCGTTCGAGGACCTGACCGGCAACGACGGGCGCAAGTACGCCTGGAAGCTGACCGGCAAGGACGCGTGCGGCGCCGCCCAGTGCTTCACCCTCGAGGCGACGCCGAAGGACCCGCAGTCGGCGTACTCGCGGCGCGTCCTGCACGTCGACGCGCAAGAGTTCCGCATCCAGTCGATCGAGTTCTTCGACCGCAAAGGCGCGAAGCTGAAGACGCTCACGTACGACAACTACAAGAAGATGAACGGCCGCTTCTGGCGCGCGCAGACGTGGTCGATGCAAAACCACCAGTCGGGCAAGAGCACGGTCGTGGCGTTCACGTCGATGCGGCTCGGCAACGGCTACTCGCCGAGTGACTTCTCGACGGGTAAGCTCGGCGGAGGCTGAGCCGGTCTCGCGCTCTCGCCGCCGCCCGCCATGCCGCGCAAGGTCCCCGCCGCCGTCGCGTTCGCTGCGCGGCTCCTCGCGCGGGCGCCTGCGGCTCTCTGCGCGGGCGCGCTCGCCGGCTGCGCGGGGCCTGCGGTAGAGGCGAGCGGCAGCGTCGCAGCGGACGGGCGCGTGTTCTTTTTCGCGCCGAAATATGCGGGTCAAGACCGCGGCAACAGCGTCTCGCTCGTCGCCGAGCCGCAGCTGCAGGCCAAGACCGAGGACGGCGAGCACACCGTGACGTTGCGGCCGTTCTACCGGCTCGATCCTGCCGACGAGAACCGCTCGCACGCGGATCTCCGGCAGGCGAGCTACCGCTTGTCGCTCGAGCACTTCGAGGCCGGCGCGGGCGTGGGGACGTTTACGTGGGGCGTCCTCGAGTCCTACCGGCCCACCGACGTGATGAACCAGACCGACTTCGTCGAAGCGGTCGACGGCACGGCGAAGCTCGGTCAGCCGTACGCCGAGGTCGGCTGGGTCGGCGAGTCCACCGCGCTTCGCTTTTACTATTTGCCGTACTTCCGCGAGCGCACGTTTCAAGGGGTCCGCGGGCGCCCGCGCTTTCCGAGCGCGATCGACACGGGCAGCGCCCTCTTCGCCACCAAGAATCGTCAATGGGAGCCGAGCGCCGCGGGTCGGTTCACGTGGAACCTCGGCGACCTCGACCTCGGCGTCGGCGTCTTCACCGGCCTCGGTCGCGAGCCGACGTTCGTGGCGGAGCTCACCACCGGTCAGATCGCGCCACAGTACGACCGCACCCACCAGGCGTCGGTCGACGCGCAGTACACGCTCGGCGCCTTCACGCTGAAGGCGGAGGCGTTCGCGCGGCTCTGGTCGAGCCGGCTGCGCGCGTTCGGCGGGGGCGGCGCCGGCGTCGACTACACGCTGTTCAAGCTCGTCGGCGAGGCCGACCTGTCGTTCGCCGCCGAGTATTTGATGGACACGCGGCCTTCGGACGCTCCGATCACGTTCTTCGACCACGACGCGTTCGGCGGCGTCAGGCTCGCGATCAACGACACCGCGAGCACGGAGGTTACCGCCGGCGCGGTCGTCGATGTCACCGATGGCACGACGTTCGGGCGCGCGCAGGCGAGCCGCCGCATCGGCGAGCACTGGCGCGTCCTGCTCGGCGGAGCACTGTTCCTCGGCCCGAGCGGCAAGCTCGAGGGCTCGTTCCGTCGCGACGACTACGTCCAAGGGCGGATCGCGTACTTCTTTTGAAAAGAATCCATTCGAGCGAATCCATTGAGAGGAGTTGCTCGAATGGCTTCGTTCGAATGGATTCGCTCGAATGGATTCTTTTGAAACGAATCGGGCAAACCGTCAGACGGCCGCGAGGCACTCGCTGACGGAGCGCCGTACGGCCTCGCGCACCTTGGCGAGCACGGCCTCGCCGTTGCAGATGAGGAAGAGCGGCTCGGCGATGTCCCAGCCCCGGACGGAGATTTCGACCATCGCGCCGCTCTGGATCAGCTTGCGCGCGGCGACGTGCGGTCCGAAGACGAGGTACTCGCCCGCCGCCGCGAGGTCGAGCGCCGTGCGAATGGTCTGCGCCTCGTGCCCGATGACGCGGTTCTCGATGGGGATGGGGCAGTCGTCGGTGATCGGGGCGAGCCGGTTGCCGGTGGCCGCCGGCCCGACCCACGGAATGTCGCGCAGCTTGTCCTCGGTCGTCGGCAGCGGCCCGAGGCGGCGCGCGAGGGAAGGGGAGCCAAAAATCGCTTTGCGGAGCACGCCGACCTGTTCGCTCGTCCACGTCGACGGTCGGCTCGTGATGTCGCTCGGCACGAGCGCGATGTCGAACGTGTTCTCGGTGATGTACGCGCGGATGAGCGGCGGCGACAGCTCGAGGGCGCGCACGCGCAGGCGCGGATGCGAGTGCGCGACGGAAGG
>JAYVXL010000861.1:0-10525 GCA_043785185.1 Myxococcales bacterium | reverse complement strand
CGCTTCACCTCGCCGCGCGCGCGAGCTGCGCGATGAGAATTCCCGCCGCGACGCCGACGTTCAGCGACTCGACGGCGCCGGTGCCGCGGATGGCGACGGTGGCGTCGCACTCCTCTCGGATGCGCGGCGCGAGCCCCTCGCGCTCGTTGCCCATGACGAGCGCGCACGGCCGCGGGAACGCGTAGTCGCGCGCGTCGACGGTCGCGGCTTGATCCGCGGCGACGACGCGCACGCCGGCCTTTCGCAGCCGCGCGAGCGTGTCTTTCAGGTCGGTCGTCCGCGCGAGCTCGAGCTCCTCGGCGCCGCCCTCGGCGACGCGCACGGCGTTCGGGTCGAGCCCGGGGTGCGGCGCAGGCGCGCCGATCACGGCGGCGTCGACGCCGAAGAACGCCGCTGTCCGCAGGATCGCGCCGATGTTGTACGAGTTGCGGACGCGGTCGAGGGCGATGGCCGTCCCTTGGATATGCGCGAGGCGCTCGGCGACCTCCTGCGGCGCACGCCACATGCGCGCCGCCGCCGCGACGAAGAGCCCCTCGTGCTGCGGAGTCTGCGCGAGGTGCTCGAGGTCGCGATCCTGTCCGGCGTCGCACGGCACGCCGCGCGCGCGAAGCAGACGGAGCGCGGGCTCCACCTCGCGCGCGACGCGCGGCGAGAACACGACGCGAAGGACCGCGTCGGGGCGCCGCGCGATGACGGCGAGCCCCGCGCGGAGGCCGATGACGGTCTCCCCGGGGGCGCGCGGCGGGGCCTGCCCGTGACTTTTCAGAATCCGTACTCGACGGCCGACGGCTTGCCCCAGGTCTGGGCTACGGGCCCGCCCTTTGCGGTCGCGGCTTCGGCCCACGGGTCCTCGTCCGGCAGCGGCGCCGGCGCCTTGTGCACCGACGGACCCCACGGATCCTCGGTCCACCACGACGGCAGCAGGTCGCGCTCGTAGGGCGAGCTCGCGAGCTCACGGGTGGAGAGCTCGGCGCTGGTGATCGTCACCACGCCGGTGGGCTCTTCCGGCGGAGGCAGCGCGCCCGCGCAGCCCGAAAGAATCATCGCTCCCAGAACCGCCGCGAGGCCGATGTAGTTCTTCATGCGACATGTGTGTTAGCAGCCAAACGTCGTCGCGCAACCGAACGCGCGCATGAGACGCGTCTTTTAGGTGCGGCCCGCGGCGCTTCGCGCAGTTGCCGGCGAGAGGCGCGCGTTGAAGAGCGCGCGGGCGAGACTAGACTAGAGGCACGCGCCGAGGTTGAGGCCGCTCGTCTTGAACGGCGTGCACGTCTTTCCGGCGGCGCACTGCGTCGCGCTCTCGCAGATGACGACCTCGCCCGCGCCGCAGCTCGCCGCGCAGCGCGAGCCCGTGAAGCCAGTTCCTCGATGGAATCCGCACGTCGCGTCGGCGACGACGGCGCCGCTGCCGCAGCACACCGGTCCCGCGGCGCTGCCCGCGCAGTCGAGCGCGTCTTCGCACGCCCAGGCGAGCGAGCCCGCGACGGGGCACGCCGCTCCTCCGGCGACGCACGACGACGGCTGCGCCGACGCGATCGGCGCGATGCAGCACGCCTGACCGGCCGCGCAGATCGTCCTTCCCGTCGGCGTGAAGGGGCAATACACGCCGGGCTGCGCTTCGGGGTGGAGCGTCGGCGGGAGGCCGCAGACGGACCCGGCGTCGGGCGGCGGCGCCGTCCCGCAGTGCGCCTGGGCCGCCAGCGACGCGCCGGCGCAATCGGCGCACGACGCGCACGCGTACATGGTGCCGTCGACGAAGGCGTAGCTCCGCCCGACGCACGCGCCGCTCGCCAAGCTCGTTTCGCACAGCGCGTAGGACGCTCCGCTCGCGCACGTGGGGCCGGCCTGGCACTGCGTCGTCACTCCCGCGCCCGCGTCGGGCGCGGCGGCGTCGGGCGCGGGTGGCCGCGCGGCGTCCCACGGCGGCAGGGCCGCGTCGGCGCCGCCCTCCGCCGCTCCCGCGGCGCCGCACGTGCGCGCGAGCTCCATCGCCGCCTGCGCGCAGTCCCCGCACGCGCTGCACGCGCGCTCTTGACCGCCGTATTTGTACGTCGACCTCGCGCACGCGCCGTGGTCGTCGGTCGTCGTGCACGCCTCGGCCGCGCCGCTCGCGCAGAGGAGCCCGGGCACGGTCTGGCACGTCGTGCCTCCGCCGGTCGACGGCGCGCACGCGCCGGCCGCCATCGCTCCCGAGAAAATAAGTACAGCGGCCACCGCCGCGCGCGCGATCGTTCGTGAAGGCATGGGATGTCGTCTCCTCGAAGGCCAAGAGCCTGCTCGGTCGACGGCGTCGCAGCTTTTTTTCTTGGCGCGGCGTCAGCTCGGGTCGCGGTATTGGAGGCCGGCGCGCGCGAACCAGCCGGCGACCGCGCGCTCGAACGCGTACACCCCCGCGAGGAAGCCCGCCGCCAGGACGAGCGACCAGAAGGGGCGCGCGTCGAGCGCGAAGCGTCGCGTCGCCCACTCGTCCGCCGCCCATCGGCCCATACCGACGGCGAAGACGAGCGCCAGCTGCAGCTGCCAGACGCGCCGCACGAGCCGATGCGGCCCGCCCTCGAACGCGAGCGCGCTCGTGTAGAGGACGCCGCCCAGCACCTCGAGGCCGACGCTCCACCACGCGAACGGCGGGAGGCGCGCGGCGAGGCCGAGGCCTGCCACGAGCGCCGCGGCGGCGGCGACGGCGAAGTTCGTCCACCACCACAGCGAGAAGTGATCGCGCGCCCGCGCCTTGTCGCCGGGGACGCGCAGCCACCACGACTGAATGGGGAAGGGGAGCAGCGCGCTCAGGCGCACGAGCTCGCGCAGCGTGTGCACGAGGCGGGCGCGGCTCGTCACGATCCCTAGCTCGCGGGCGAAGACCGCGCGCGCCTCGTCGTCGTACCGCGCGACCAGCGCCTCGGTCACGCGCGCGGGCGCTTCCACCGGCGTCGCCGCGAGCTCGACGTGGATGCGCGCCAGGCGGAGCGCGCAGTGCGCCAGGCACGACATGCCGCGCTGGAACGGAAGCGAGAGACCGGCGTCGCCGACGAGAAAGACGCGCGCGTCGACCTCGGGGGCGACGAAGGTGAGCTTCGGCATCACCGCGTGCTCGAGCTGGAACGTCGACTGCAAGAGCACCTCGAGGCGGCCACCGGCGCCGCCGGCCGCCTCGAGGTGCGCGACGATCGCCCGAAACATCGGCGTCCGCAGCGTCGCGAGCCGCTCGCTCGACAAGCGCACCGGCTCCTTGGGCGTCGCCCCTAGGTCCTTCACCCGCGCGAACTCGCCCGGCGTGAGGAACAGATCCACCTCGGCGAAGCCGTTTTTGTTCAGGCGGTAGTCGACGATCGACCCGAGCACGCGCGACAGGCGCAGCTGATCGACCGCGCCGAGGCGCCGGGGGAGCGCGTCGCCCACGACGCGCAAGCGCGCGAGCTGCTCGTGGGTGCGGCGTAGCGGCTGCACCGCGCCGCGCACCATCTCGCGCAGCGTGCTGTGCACCGAGTCGGCGGCGACGATCGAAAAGAGCGTCCCCGGCAGGACAGCTCCCTCCCGCACGAGGCGCGTGCGCAGGTCCGCGAGCGACGTCTCGCCCTCGCCGGGGCCGACGGCGAGCAGCTCCTTTTCGCCACCGACGGCCGCGAGCAGCGCCTCGAGGTGCTCCTCGAGGACGTTGACCTCGGGCGCGAAGTCCTCGTCCTCGAGGAACGCCATCAGCGCGTCGAAGCGCGGATCGGCGACCTCGCGCTGGATCTCGAGGTACGCGGCCTTCGCCATCCGTAGGCGGTGCGTGCGCACGTACGTGGCGCGCTTGTCGTAGACGCGGAGCGCGAGCGCATCGGCCACGCCGCGCCGCTCCGCGAGCATGCGCGTCAGCGAGGCGAAGAGGAGCCCCGCCGGTCCCGCCCCGACCGTGGCGACCGCGACCCTGACCATTCAGCGAACCTGCCGCACGCGGGCGAGTCTATCGGCCGCGCGCCTGGATCGTCGAGCCGGGCAGGGGAAGGCCCTCGCGAGCCACCCTACCGATGAAACGCGGGCCATTCCAGGCCGTGGCGGTGTGTGCCAATGTAGGCACGGTCTCTGCAGAGGGCCGCCCATGCGCTCTCCCTCGCGTGTTCCCTCTGCGGCGTTCGCGGTCACCGCCGCGAGCTTCATGGTCCTCGCGGCCGCCGGGTGCGCGGCGACGAGCGCCAGCACCGACGCGAGCGAGGACGCCGTCCGGGGCGGGACGCCATCGACGAAGTGGCCCGCCGCGGGCTTCCTGGTCCACGGCAAGACGGCCGCGGCGCTCGACACGTCGCGCGCGGCGTGCGGCGCCACGCTGGTCGCGCCCAACGTCGTTTTGACCGCGGCCCACTGCGTGCTCGCGGCAAAAGACGACGCATGGGCGTTCGGTACCGGCGACGTCGGCGCGCACCCGCTCATCGCCGCGACGGGCATCCACGCTCATCCCGAGTTTCACGCGGCCCCCGAGGACGCGCTCGACGTGCACTACTACCTCCGCAACAACGACCTGGCCTACCTGGTCCTCGCGTCGAACGCCGCCGTACCGCCCGCCGCGCTCCCCGACGAGGCGCCGCGCATGGGGTGCGACTACGCCGCGATCGGCTACCGCGCGACGGGGAGCAAAGTCGAACGGCTGCGCGCGCCGGCGTGCGTGGAGTTCCGGATCGCGCTCGGCGACGATCCGATCTTCGAAGTGCACCCGACGTCCTGGAGCGCGCTATGCCACGGCGACGGCGACGAAGGCGGCGGGCTCATGGCCACCGAGGCGGGCAAGCAGGTGCTCATCGGCGTCTACGTCGGCAGCGTCACCGGCGGCCTCACCGACTGCAAGCGCGGCACGCAGTTCGTCGACGGCTACGAGTCCGCGTATGGCTTCCGGAGCTTCATCGCGCAGGCGATCGCCGACGGCGCGCGCGCGCGTTGAAGGTACGGCGCGCCCGTTCGTCCCGACATCGGAGTACGGCGATGCGCTGCGCGCGCGCCTCAGAATCAGAGCTTCGTCTTTGCGCAGCGAAATCCGTAATCCGTCAACGCGGCCGTCGGTGACTGGGGCGTGACGAACCGATTTTCGACGTCCGACGGACGCTTCGCGAACGCGCCGCCGCGGGCGGTGACGGAACTATTTCCGCGACGCGGTTCGATGTAGTCGGCGGGGACGGTCGCCGGGTAGCTCGAGATGCGGTACCCGCCCCAGACCCACTCCTTCACGCTTCCCATCAGGTCGTGGACGCCGTCACGCGACGTGTCGTGCGCCGGCGTGCCCACCGGTTGGGGGAAGGCGCAGTCGTTTTCGTTGTTCCCCGAGATGGAGAGGATCGCGTCGGTGCACGCGGCGACCGACGTGTCGCCCCATGGGTATTTTCGCTTCTGGCCGCGGCCCGAGGCCAGCCAATACCACTCGATCTCGGTCAAGAGTCGCATGCCGCGGAACGCGCAGACGGCGATCGCTTGCCCGTAGTTCACGCAGTTGATGGGCAGCGCGTCGTCGCTCGCGAGAAACGTGGGGGCGTCGCCTCTGTCGTTGGTCAGGTTCGAGCTCGTGAAGCAGTTCGACTTTTCGCGGTACGCGGTCGCGCCGAGCGCGGCGTCGTCTTGAGGATCCCAAAGCATCGAGCGCTCGTACGGGCCTCCAGGATCGAGCGTGCACGTCTTACCGGGGCACGGGTTGGGTGAGCTCGCCGTTAGCCACGCGCGGAACTGGCCGACGGTCACCTCGTTGGCGTCGACGTAGGCGTCGCGGGTCAGACGGGTGAGGGCGACGCTGGAGGTGCTGTCTTCCCAGACCATCGTGACGTCGCCGGAGAGCGGAACGAGGACGGTCCCTGGCGGCCCCGCGTCTCCGCCTTCGGCGCTCGATCCATCGTCGCGTCCGTCGACCGCGGCCCCGTCCCCCTGGCCGCCGCCGCCGCCGTCGCCCGCCGGCCCATCGAGCGCGTCGGGGAGAGCGCCGGCGTCGCCGCCGTCGGCCGCGCCGCGCCCGCCGAAGTCCTGTAGACCGATGCACCCGACGAGCGACAACGGCAGCGCGAGCCAGGTGAGCCTCACGGGGCGTTGCCCAGCGCCGCGGTGATTTGAGCCGAGAACAGGCTCTGCGGGTAGCGTGCACGGAACGTGGCCGCGGCGCGCGTGGCCTCCTCGCGGCGCCCCGACGAGGCCAGCGCGAGCACGCGGATCGCGTCCCGCTCTTCGCTCAGCTGGCCGCGCGGAAAGGCTTCGGCGTGGCGTCGCACGGCGTCGAGCGCGGCGCTCGGATTGTCGTGCGCGAGACCGCTGCGGGCCGCGTCGATGAGCGCGCGCTCCCGCGCGAGATCGCCCTTGCGATCGCTGCTCGTCGTCGGCGCGGCGGGGGCGGCCGACGTCGCTGGCGGCGCGACGCTCGGGGGCGGCGCGGGCGCATCGGGGGCGAGCGATGGAGGCGGCGCGGGAGGCGAGGGTCGCGGCCGGGCGGTCGCCGCGGCGCTGGGGACGTCGCGAGGCGCGGCCCCGTCGCCTCCGCGCGTCGTCGCGCGATCGACGGCCGCGCCGGTGCCCGCGCCGATCGCGAACGTCGTCGCCAAGAGGGCCGCGAGCTTTCCGGCCGCGAGGGTCACCGGCTTCGCGATCGCGCTCGCCGTTCCCGCTGCGCCTGCCGCGGCCGTGCCTGTCCCCGCTGCGCCTACCGTCCCTGTCGTGCCCGCCGCTTGCGCTGCGTCCGGCGGCGCGCCGCCGCCCGCCAGATGTCCAAGGCCGATCGTCGCGTCGAGGAGGCCCGGCATCGCCGACTCGAGCCGGTCCTGCACCCGCGCGCGCAGCGCGGCGCGCGCCGCGAGCGTGTGCTGCTCCTCGGCGACGAGCGCGCGCGCCAAGTCGGAGAGCGGCGGCAGCTCGTTCATGCGCCCTTCCTCTCGAGCGTGACGCGGGCGGCGGCCCGCTCGAACTCTTCGCGCGCGGTCCGCAAGCGCGAGTAGACGGTGTTGAGCTCGATCGAGAGCATCTCGGCGATCTGCGGGGCTCCGAATCCTTCGAGATCGTGCATGACGAAGACTTCCCGGCGGTCGGCGTTCATCCTCTCCAGCGCGCGCATCGCCAGCGTCGTGGCTTCGCGCGTGGCCGCCTGCTCTTCGGGCGTATCGGAGTGTAGCGCGAGACGATCGGGATCGTCGAGCGGCTCCGGGCGATGTTTTCGTCGATGGTTGGCCGCGACGCGGAACGCGAACGCAAAAAGCCAAGGCCGAATCGGGCGCGTGGGATCGTAGGTGTCGAGCTTCGCGTGAAGCGCGAGGAAGGTCTCCTGCGCGGCGTCCTCGAGATCGCGCTCGGCCACGCCGAGACGGCGGTGGACGCGACACACGTACTCGAACTCGTCGAGAAAGATCGCTCGAAGCGTGCGCGCGGTCGTCTCGGTCACGGAGTGAGGTCCAGCGCGAGGCCGAGCGTGAGCGCGAGGAGCGGCGCGGTCCACAGATCGTTTTCGTCCGCGCGAAAGCGGGTGCGAATCAGGTTGGCGACGACGTCCACGGCCGGCGTGACGCACACGTGCCGCGCGGCGCACAGCGGGACGCCCACGCGCACTCCGGCCCACGACGCGAGCGTGCGGCGAACGGAGGCGAGCGCCTGGATCTCGCCCTGCGCGACGCCCACCGCGCCGAGCGCGCACGCCTCGACCCCGGGCCATTTTCTGCACGCGAGCGCGTTCCCTGCCAGAAACAGCGCGCGCGCGCTCTCCGGCGGCGTCGTCACGAAGCCTGCGGTCGACTCGATCATGGCCTCGAGCCCGATCGCCCAGGGCCCGGCCGCCGCGAACGCACCGAGGCGGCCGCCGAGCGTAACGCTGGGGCCACGCCCGACCGAGGCCTGCGGCGCGATCTCGAAGGTCGTCACGAATCCGCGCGCAGCCTCGGGGGGTCGCTCCGCCGCGGCGGGCGCCGGCGGGAGCGCGGGGGCTGGTGCGGCCGGAGCAGGCGTCGGCGCCGCGATCGGGGGCGGGGCCGCCGGCGTCTTCGCGGCGATCCCTTGCGGGTCGAGGATCATGCTGACGGCGATCGCAACGGAGTCGCCGAGCTCGCCGCACTCGCTGCGGTTCGCCTCGAGCTCGCGCCGCCCGCCGGCGCCGTCGCCGCGCAGCGCCACCTCGGCGCGCACCTTCTTCTTGTCGTCGCGAAGCGTCACCGCCAGCGTGCGCGCCGCGCCCGCGACGAAGGGGTCGAACCCGAGGCGCCCCACGACGTGATCCCGAAAATCGCGCTCCGTCGGGCACGACGCTTCGGTCGACGTGCTGCGAAATTCGAGCGCGGCCGACGGGCGGGCAACGGGGGCAGGGTTGTCGGCCGAGGCGCGCGCCGCGCAGCCGAGCAACGCCAGTAAGGAACCCGCGCTGAGGCCACGTCGCATCGGCGCGAGCCTACCATCGAGGCGCCCGCGCGCGAGGAGCCGGCGCGAAGAAGCGGGCGCCTCCGATTTGTTCGACGGATGTCCATTCTGGCGACAAATGCAGAGTCATGAGCCCCGCATCGCTGGCGAACGTCGGAACGCACGCGCGCGCACGCTCGCGGTGCACTGCAATGTCGTCCCCCAAGATCGACCCCCGCTTCGAGGTTCTGAAGCTCGCCGGCAATGGCGCGATGGGAAAGGTGTACAAGGCCTGGGATCGCATCACCTCCGGGCCGGTGGCGCTCAAGGTCTGCCCGCCGACGTTCCGCGAGCGCTTCGTGCAGGAGGCCGCGGTGCTGTCCTCGCTCGAGCACCCCCACATCGTTCGGTACGTGGCGCACGGGCACGGCCGCTCGGGCAGCATGTGGCTCGCGATGGAGTGGCTCGAGGGCGAGGACCTGGAGGCGCGGATCGTTCGCGGACCGCTCTCGTTGGGGGAGCTGCTGCGCGTCGCGATCCCGATCGCCGACGCCATGGCGTTCGCGCACGCGCGCCGCGTCGCGCACCGCGACTTGAAGCCGACGAATCTGCTGCTTCACCACGGCGAGCTCGACGGCGTCAAAGTCCTCGACTTTGGCCTCGCGCGCCCGCTTCGCCTCGACCGCGACCTCACGGCGACGGGCATGTTCATGGGGACGTTCGAATACATGCCGCCCGAGCAACGCGTCGACGCGAAGCGCGCCGACGCCCGCTCCGACGTGTTCTCGCTCGGCGCGGTCCTCTTTCATTGCCTCGCGGGGCGCCCGCCGCTCGCCGACTCTCCCGCGCAGGTCTTCGATGCGCCGCGCGTGACGTCGCTCCGCAGCGACGTGCCGGACGAGCTCGATCGACTGATCGCCGCCATGCTCTCGCCGGCGCCCGCCGACCGACCTCGCGGCGGCGCCGAGGTCCTCGCGGCGCTTCGAAGCGTGAACGCCAGCACGAGCTCGTGGGACGAGCCGACGGTGACCACCCGGAGCGAAATCCGAGCGCTCGCGCAGACCGCGGAGCTGCCGGTCGGCCTCAGGCCGTTCGGGCCGTCGGGGACCGTCGTCATGCCGGCGCCCGGCGGCAAGGGCACCGGCGGTCGCCGCCTCGGATAGCGCGTCGTCACGCAAGATCGCGACGTGTGGGAGCGCGCGAGGTAGGTCCGCCGCCTTTAAAACGCCGATAAGATGTATTATGTAAACTTTTGGCGTGCGACGCGTGAGTCAAGCTGAGCTCCTTGTCGCCCCAAATGCGGCGTTTTCGCGCGCTCTCGTTTCCCGCCGCCGCCGCGCTTCCGGTGGCCACGCGCGCCTGCGCTACGACGGTGGGCGCCGCACGGTGAGCTGCACGAGCTCCACGAATTGCGCGCGCGCGTCACGGTACGACGCGAGCGATTCTTCTTCGGCGCGGGCGGTGTACTGCCAATAAAAGCTGAGCGGGTCGGGCGTCTTCCACCGGAACCAGCCGAAGTTCTTCTTTTGGGTCGCGAGGACCTGCCGATCGTTCCAGTTGTGTCCGAAGAGGACCATCCCCGCCTCCAGCTTCCGCAGCGCAGGTATCGGCGCCTCTCCGAGCGACGTGAACCGGTTCTCGATCCAGCTGAGGCGCTCGAACAAACGCTGGTAAACGCTATTGGTCTGTCCCCACCGCACCGAGACAAAGAAGACCACCGCCTGCGCGCGAAAGAGAGCACGGCTCACTTCGTAGAGCTGGTCGTCCGCGTTGTTGATCGACGCCCAGCACCGGTGGTGGCCCGTCGGGTTCTTCCTCTTGTCGGGCAGCTTGGCGTCGCGGACGCCGCAGTTGTTACCGCGCGCGCCGCTGATGTTCCCCTCGCAGGTGTGAATGCGGAGGCCGGCCACGTCGAGGAGGGTCACGCGCCGGCGCTTCCCCTTCAGCTGCGCCGCGACGCGCCGCGCGAGCTGCGTCGTCTTGGGGACGTCCCACGACGCGTGCTTCTCGTAGCGATTGCTCGTCGTGAGGAGCAAGACGTCATCCTTCGTTGCGAGGTGCGCGACGAGCCGTGAATACGCGGCGACGAGGTGGGGGCCGTAGGCAGGCATGCGTGACCTCAGCGCTCCCGTTTGCGCCCGAGCGCGAGCACGTTGAGCCAGGTCATCGTGAGATACGGCTCCCGCAGCATGTGCCGGCGGGAGCTCGG